>NZ_JBISAI010000002.1:0-240772 GCF_044391605.1 Kitasatospora sp. NPDC018619 | reverse complement strand
CCCACAGCGCGAGCGCCAACGGCCGATCAGCGGATACTCGGCGAAGCCGCAGACCGCCAGCGCCGCAGACGGCCGGGGCCACACGCCCACCGATGCGCCCCACGGCCACACGCGAACGCTCCCGTACCCACCAACAACCTGCCGCCCACCCGGCTCGCCCCACACCCCGGGGAACACGTACGCGAAGTCGACGCGGTCCGCCCACCCGGCCCATCACGCCCACCGCCGACTCCGCACCCGCGCACGATGCCACGCCCAACCAAAGCCGCACGCCTACCGACTCCACCCCGCCACCCACCCGGCCCGGACTTCCTACGGCACCGGCCGCTCCAAGCCGACCAGGGCCGCAGCCGTCAGCGGCTGCACGACGAAGCCGCAGACGGCCGAAGCCACACGCGAACCCCCGCTCCCACCCACCAACAACCAGCGACCCCCACCACCGCGCAGCAGGCCCGCGGAATCGACGCAGCAGGCCCGCCCGGCCACGACGGCCACCCACGACCAACCTCATACCCCCGCACCACACCACGCCCAACCAAAGCCGCACGCCTACCGACTCGACCACGCCACCCACCCGGCCCGGACTCTTACGACCCCGACCACGGCAGGCCGCCCCCACCCACAGCCGCAGACTCGTGCGTCAGAGGCGGATCGACGGGCCGCAGACGGCCAACGCCCCGGGAAGCCGAGGCGCCGCGCGGCACACCCCACAGGGTGTCAGTGGCGGATCGGCGGCTGCTCGACGGAACCGTACGCGCGCAACTGGTACGGGAGGGTGGACGGCCAACGCCCCGGGAAGCCGAGGCGCCGCGCGGCACGCCCCACAGGGTGTCAGTGGCGGATCGGCGGCTGCTCGACGGAACCGTACGCGCGCAGCTGGTACGGGAGGGTGGACGGGCGGCGCCACTGGAGGTCGAGGCCGCAGGCGCCGAGGACGGTGCCGAAGGCGTGCCGCATCGCGTCCTGGGCGGCGGTGCGGGCGCGGGCGGCCCGTTCGGCCGCCGAGGTGTCGCCGTCGGCGGCGGCGGTCAGGCGGCGGGAGGGGTTCCAGCGGAGGTCGGCGACGCCGGTGGTGTCGTCGCCGTCGTCGACGGGCCGGCACGGGGTCAGGGTGATGCCGGGCGCGTGCAGGTGGTCGGCGACCGGCAGGCCGGCGAGTGCGGCGGTGCGGCGCACCGCGTCCACGACGTCCGCGCGGATGCCGAGGTCCTGCGGGCGGGCACCGGCCGGGGCCGGGCCCGGGACGTCCCAGTCGGCGGCGGGGCCGCCGGTGGGCCCGACCCGTGTCTCCCCGTCGGGCCGGCCGGGCGCGACCTCGATGCCGAAGGCCGGCAGCAGCTCGGCGAGCGCGTTCTGCATGGTGCTGACGACGACCCGCCGGGCGGCGGCGGCCGGCTGCCCGGGCTCTTCCATGGCCGCGGCGGCGGCCAGCCGGGGGCCGGGCTCCCAGTGCAGGGCGATCAGGCCCGCGCAGTGGTCGGCGTCGTCGTACGGGCGGGCCGGGCGCAGGTGGACGCCGGGGCCGTGCCCGCCGTACCCGACGGGCAGCCCGGCCAGCAGGAGCGCCTCGGTGACCCGGTCGGCGAGCAGCGGGTCGACCCGGGGCCCGCCGGGCCGCTCCGCAGCCGTGTCGCGCCGTGCGGCAGCCGTGTCCACGCCGTCCTCCTCCGGGTCCCGGGCGGCGGCCGTCCGCCTGCGCCCGAGCGTACGGCGTACCCGGGGCTCCCGTCGGCGAATCCCGGAACCCGGCCGCCGGCACGCGCCCGCCGGGGTCGGCGGGCGCGTCCCGACGGACGTCGGAGCACCGCGGGCACCCGAACAGGCGCCACTCCCGCCACCCCCGCCACCCCCTGCCCCCGCCACCTCCTGCCCCCGCCACCGACACCGCCGCCCGCCGAACCCCCGCCCGCGCTGGCCACCTTCGTCGGGCGCGCGCCGGAGCTGCGCGCCCTGGACGCCCTGCTCACCGCCCGGGAGACCGACCCGCCCGGCTCACCACCCGGCCCGCCCGCCGCCGGGTGCACGCTCACGGGCCCGGCCGGCGTCGGCAGGACCACCCTCGCCGTCGACTGGGCCCACCGGGTACGGGGCCGCTTCCCCGACGGCCGGATCTACGCCGACCTGCACGGCTGCTCCGTGGACGCCCCGCTCGCCCCGCGCACCGTGCTGGCCCGCTTCCTGCGCGCCCTCGGCATGCCCGGCGACCGGATCCCCCCGGCGGCGGACGAGGCGGCCGCGCTCTACCGCTCCCGGCCGGCCGACCGCCGGCTGCCCGTGGTCCTCGACAACGCCCGCGACGCCGAGCAGGTCCGCCCGCTGCTGTCGGGCGCCCCCGGCTGCCGCACGGTGGTCACCAGCCGCACCCGGCTCGGCGGGCCGGCCGTCCGCAACGGCGCCCGACCGCTGGTGCTCGGCGTCCTGCCCGGCGACCAGGCCCTCGAACTGCCGGCCCGGACGGTCGGCGAGCACCGCACCCGCGCCGAGCCGCGCGCCGCCGCCGAACTCACCGAGGCCTGCGGCCGACTGCCCCTCGCCCTGGCCGTGACCGCGAGCCGGCTCACCGCCTGCCCGGACCGCAGCCTGGCCGACCACGTCGCCGAACTCCGCGACGCCGGGCACCGGTTGAGCGCCCTCCGGATCGAGGGCGACGCCACTTCGGCGGTCCGCGCCGCCGTCGGCCTGTCCTACCGCTCGCTCCCCGGCGAGGCCCGCAGGCTGCTCCGGCTGCTCGCCCTGCTCCCGGCCGCCGGCATCGGCACCGAGGAGGCCGCCGCGCTGGCCGGCGCCCCGGCCGCCGCCGTCCGGCCCGTCCTCGGCCGGCTGGCCGCCGCCCATCTGCTGACCGTCGAGGGACGCGACCGCCACCGGCTCGACGACCTCCTGCGCCTGTACGCCGCCGAGCGCTGCTCCGTCGAGACCAGCGCCGCCGAGCGCCGCGCCGCCCTGGTCCGGCTCGGCTCCTGGCACCTGCACCGCGCGGCCGCTCCCCCGCCTTCCTCCCCGCCATCCGGCCGAGGACCTCCCCCGGCGCCCGGGCCACCACCTCCACGCCCGGGTCGAGGGGGACCGCCTGGCGGCCGAATCCGCCGACGCGGCCCCGCCGCCGGAGGACCCGCCGGCCGCCTGACCCTCGGCGGGCCGGGCAGCCGGCGACCGCAGGTCCCGGCAGGTCGGGCGGAGGTGCGTCCGGACGGCCGCCAGGATCGGGACGGCCCTGTCCGGCCCGAAGCCGTCGGGGTGCTGCGGCGAGGTGAACCGCCCGATCGTCAGGTCGACCGGCCCGGCCGGCTCTCAGGCCACTCGGCGGCCGACGTGCACCGGTCACGGCCCCGCGGGACCACCCGGTCCGGCCTGCCGTTGACGGTCTCCGGGTCGATCGCCGTCAGCCCGGCCACGTACGCCGCCGTGGGCGCGGCGTCCGGCTTCGGCGGCGGACCGCCGGGCTTCGCCGCCGCGGACGGAACCGCCGCGCCCTGCGGGGGGTGGCTACAGCCACCCCCGCCGGGCGGTCTTCAGCCCCGCCTCGAAGCGGCTCGCCGCCTCCAGCCGCTCCATCACCGCGGCCATCTGCCGCCGGACCGTCCGCACCGAGACGCCGAGCCGCTTGGCCGCCGCGTCGTCCGTGAGCCCGGTGGACAGCAGCCGCAGCAGCTCGCGCTCCCCGGAGGTCAGGGCCTCCGGTGCGGCCTCGTCCTGGTCCTCGATCGGGACGGCGGTCTCCCAGGCATGCTCGAACAGCGCGACCAGGGAGGCGACGATGCCCGGCTCCCTGGTGCACAGGGCGCCGGCCCTGGTGTTCTCCGGGTCGATCGGCACCACGGCCGTGCTCCGGTCGAAGACCAGCATCCGCGGCGGCAGCACCGGCGCGGTGCGCACCCGCCCGCCGAGGCCCACCATCCAGCGGGCGTAGGCGAGGGTCTCCGGGGCGTCGCGGATGCTGTCCTGGTAGATGGTGCGCAGGGTGACGCCGCGCCGCAGGGCGTCCTCGTCGAGCGGCCGGGACGCGGCCAGGCTGGCCGCGGACTGGGCACCGCCCGGCATCACCGCCAGGACCTCGGTGGTCAGCCGGGCGGTCAGCGACTCCAGCTTGTCCTGGACGGCGTCCAGGCCGAGCAGCCGCTCACGGCCGCCGACCGGGGTGTCCGTCCGGACCTTCGCGTACTCGCCGAGAGCACGCGCCACGGCCGCCTTGGAGGCGGCCAACTCCTGCTGCCGGCGCGCGATCTCCTCCTCCTGGCGGCGCAGCAGGATCTCCAGCCCGCGCTCCGGGCTGACCGGCCGCAGGGTGCCGGGCCGCTCCCGGGAGCTCCGCAGCAGGGTGAGGTCGGCGAGTCGGTCGAGGGCCGCGCGCACCGCGCCCTCGGACAGTCCGAGCCGCTCGCAGAGTTCCGCCACCCCACCCTCGGGGTCGGCGAGCATCTCCCGGTAGACGGATTCGGCAATGGCATCCAGCCCCAGCAGTTCCAGCACTTCACGACCCCTGATCCCCGTGGACGACTCCGTGTACCCGGTCGGCCCGGAGCCGATCCTTCCGCTGCCCGGATCGCGTTTGCAAGGGCATGATCCGGTCAGGCGCCCACGCTCCGCCGCTGCCCCGCGCGGTGTTGCAGCATGCTGCCTGTCCTGATCCTGCCCCCGCATTCGCTTCCCGCGGCGGGGGGCGGAACGGAATGATTCGCCGTGCGCGCATTCCCCGAATTACCGGACACCCAGAACTACGGCCTCTCTCACCGTAGTTCCCGCACAGAACAGGACTCCACCGTGTCCGTCCGCCCGCTCGCCGCCGTCCTCCTGGCCCTCGCCGTCGCCGGCTCCGCCGCACCCGCCTTCGCCGTCGCCCCGACCGCCGCCGACGCGGCGCCCGCCGCCGTCCCGGGCCCGGGCGGCGCCATCGGCTGGGACAGCCCCGCTCCCCGGTCCATCGGCTGGGACGTCCCCGGCGCCATCGGCTGGGACGTCCCCGCTCCCCGGTCCATCGCCTGGGACGCGCCGTCGGCCGGCGCCCCGGTCCGGCAGGTCTGACCTGCGGTGTTCGCCGTCCACCTGAACCTGCCGCCCGAGGCGGCCGCCCCCTCGGGAGAGGCGGAGGCCGCCGAGGTCCAGGCCGCGCTGTGGGCGCACGCCGGCCCGGACGACGGCCTGGAGCACGTGCGCGCCCGCGCCGTGCCGGACGGCGTGGGGCTGGTCCTCTACGTCCGCGCCGCCGACGAGACCGCGGCCCGGACGAGGGCGCAGGGCCTGCTGGCCCGGGCCCTGACGGCCCCGGACCGGCTCCCGCCCGACCCCCGGTAGCCGTACCGGGCACCGCCCACCGGCCGTACGTTTCACGCCCTCTCTCCCACCCGCGCGCCCCTCTCCCACCCGGCGCGCCGACCTTCCCGCCCAGGGCTCCGCTCCCCCACCGGCGCCCCACCGTCACGCCCGAGCGGCTTTCCGCTCGTGCGGGCGGCCTTCGACCGGTCCCACCCGGCCCGGACTTTGGCCGATTCATTACTGGCGCTTTACCCGGACATGGCTGACGTGCCCTCAGCACGTCGGCCGTGCCCACGTCCCCCCGTTTCCCCGACCACGCCATCCCCCGGAACCGACCCACCAGAGCAGCCGAGGAGTTCCATGTCACGCCCCACGGGCGGATCACCGCAGCACCGGCCCGAAGCCGGTTCACCGCCCCCCTCCGCACCGCGCCGCCGCAACGGCGTGCTGCGCAACACCGCCGTCGCCCTGGCGGTGGTGCTCTCCGTCGAGGCCGCCGCCGTCATCATGACGACCGGTCAGGCCGTCGCCGTCACCCCGGAGCAGGCCCCGAAGCCCGCCAAGGCCCAGGGCCCGGCCGAGGCCAAGGACATCGCCACCGCGCACCTCAAGGCCCGGCTGGAGAACCGCCGGATCGAGGTGGTCGACGAGCGCACCGAGTCGACCACCACCTGGATCAACCCGGACGGCACCACCACCCTGGACCTGGCCACCGGCCCGGTCCGCTACCGGGACAAGGCCGGGCGGCTCCAGCCGCTGGACACCGACCTGGTCCGGCAGCCGGACGGCTCCGTGAAGGCCAAGGGCCACCCCCTGAACCTCTCGCTGGCCGGCGCCACCCCGCCCGCCGCCGCCTCGGCGTTCAAGGCGGCCGGCGCCCCCGCGGGCGACCCGAAGGCCCCGACCACGCCGCTGGTGTCCCTGGACGACGGCCGGGGCACCGCCATGTCGCTGTCCTGGCGCGGCACCCTGCCGGCCCCCGTCCTCGACGGCGCCAAGGCCCGCTACCAGAACGCGCTCACCGCGACCGACCTGGTCATCGAGTCCACCCGGACGGGCTTCGAGCAGTTCCTG
The DNA here is from genome assembly GCF_044391605.1 of Kitasatospora sp. NPDC018619. Classification (NCBI taxonomy): domain Bacteria; kingdom Bacillati; phylum Actinomycetota; class Actinomycetes; order Kitasatosporales; family Streptomycetaceae; genus Kitasatospora; species Kitasatospora sp. NPDC018619. The sequence continues at coordinate 234,445 of NZ_JBISAI010000002.1, read as the reverse complement.
GAGCTCAAGGACCGCTCCGCGGTCGGCGCCAACGGCACCGTCACGATGACCCTGGACGCGGCCGGCCTCCAGGCCCGGCAGAACCCGGACGACTCGGTCTCCTTCCTCGACCCGAAGACCGGCGAGGAGAAGGGCCAGCTGCCCGCCCCGGTGATGTGGGACGCGCAGGTCGACGAGCGCAGCGGCGACCACACCCGCACCGCGCCGGTCGCCCTGAAGGTCACCCAGCACGGCGACGCCATCGACCTCACGCTCACCCCGGACGCCGCGTTCCTGAACGACCCGAAGACCGCGTACCCGGTCACCATCGACCCGGCGGTCAACATCGGCGTCGGCTTCGACACCTTCGTCCAGCAGGGCTACGCCACCGACGTCTCCTCGCAGACGGAGCTGAAGCTGGGCAACAACGGCTCCGGCCAGATCGCCCGCTCGTTCCTCCAGTTCCCGATGGCGAAGATCAGCGGGAAGCAGATCACCAGCGGCAAGCTCAACCTGTGGAACTTCCACAGCTGGTCCTGCACCGCCAAGAGCTGGGAGGTCTGGGACACCGGCTCCGCCACCACGGCCACCCGCTGGACGGCGCAGCCCGGCTGGAACCGGAAGTGGGCCACCTCCACCGCGACCAAGGGCTACTCCAGCTCCTGCAACGACGGCTGGGTGAACCAGGACATCACCGCCCTGGTCCAGGCCTGGGCCAACAACGGCAACGCCAACAACACCCTGGGCATCCGGGCCACCGACGAGTCCGACCCGTACGGCTGGAAGAAGTTCAACTCCGGCAACGCGACGTCCAACACGCCGTACCTGTCGGTGACGTACAACACCCCGCCGGCCGTCTCCACCCTGGTCTCCCCGGCGAACGCCGCGCTGACCAACGACACCACGCCGGCCCTGTCGGCGAAGGCGACCGACCCGGACGGCGGGAACATCGCGCTGGACTTCGAGGTCTGGACGTCGAGCGGCACCGCGGCCCTCCAGTCCGGCCGCACCGCGATGGCGGCCTCCGGCTCGACCTTCACCTGGACCCCGGGCACCAAGCTGGCGCAGGGCGCCTACAAGTGGCGCTCGCGCTCCTGGGACGGCACCGCCGCCAGCGCGTGGTCGGCCTTCCGCACCTTCACCGTGGACACCACCGCGCCGGGCGCCACCACCGTCTCCTCGGCGGACTTCCCGGCCGGCCAGTGGACGGGCACCCCGGACGCCAACGGCGACTACAGCGGCACCTTCACCTTCACCCCGCCGACCAGCGACGTGAAGGACCTCCAGTACAAGCTGGACGGCGGCGCCTGGGTCACCGCGGCGACCACCGGCACGCCGGTCAGCGCCAAGCTCACCTTCAAGGCCGGCTCCCACACCGTCACCGCGCACACCCGGGACGCGGCCGGCAACGTCTCCGCCGACAAGACGTACACCTTCTCGGCGGGCAAGGGCTCCGCCCTGGTCGCGCCCGGCGCGGGCGAGCGCCCGGCCCGCCGCACCACGCTGCTGGCCGAGGGCAACAGCACCTACACCGGGGTGCGCTACCAGTACCGCCGCGGCGAGACGGACGCCTGGAAGGACGTCCCGGTCGCCAACGTCGCCACCACCGACGGCAAGGCGGTGACGGCCTGGCCCTTCGCCGCCCCCGGCGGCAAGCCGGCCGCGCTGACCTGGAACATCACCGACACCCTGGCCGAGAACGGCCCGGTCGACGTGCGCGCGGTGTTCACCGACGGCACCGCCACCGACGCCACCGAGCCGAACACCGTCACGGTGGACCGCAACGCGGGCACCGCGCCGGAGACCAAGGTCGGCCCGGGCTCGGTGAACACCCTCACCGGTGACCTCACCCTCTCCGGTACCGACGCCGAGGCCTTCGGCCTGCACGCCGAGCGCTCCTTCTCCTCGCGCCGGCCCGCCAACGGCTCGGCCCAGGAGGGCCAGGCGGCGATCTTCGGCCCGCAGTGGAGCTCCGGCACCACCGCCGAGATCACCGACGCCGACTACTCCTACCTCCGCCAGACCTCGGCGACCTCCCTGTCGGTGGTCTCCGCGGACGGCTCCGAGGTCGGCTTCACCGCCACCGGGGCCGGCGGCTGGAAGCCCGAGCCCGGTGCCGAGAACCTCACCCTGACCGGCGCGTTCTCCGGCTCCTTCACCCTGAAGGACACCGAGGGCACCACCGTCACCTTCGCCAAGGTCGACCCGGCCGCCACCACCTGGCAGGCCTCCGCCTCCTCGCTGCCCAGTGACAACTCCACCACCTCGGTGGTCTCGGAGAAGGTCGTCTCCGGCGGCAGGACGCTGGCCCGCCCGAAGTACGTCGTCGCGCCCTCCTCGGCGACGGCCTCCGCCAACTGCGCGGCCGTGCCGTCCACGGCCGGCTGCCGGGTGCTGGAGTACGTCTACGCCGACGCCACCACCGCCACCGCGTCCGCCCTGGGCGACGTGGCCGGCCAGGTGAAGCAGATCCGCCTGTGGTCCACCGACCCCGGCGCCGCCACCGCCACCCCCGTCGTCGTCTCCCAGTACGCGTACGACGACCAGGGCCGGCTGCGCGAGGTCTGGGACCCGCGGATCAGCCCGGCGCTGAAGACCGCCTACGGCTACGACGCCGCCGGCCGGGTCACCACCGTGACCGAGCCCGGCGAGCTGCCGTGGACGCTGGAGTACGGCAAGGCCGGCAACGCCGCCACCGCCGGCGAGGGCATGCTGCTCGCCGCCTCCCGGCCCACCCTGAAGCAGGGCAGCAAGGACGTCACCGACGGCACCGCCACCACCTCGCTGGTCTACGACGTCCCGCTGAGCGGCGCCAACGCGCCGTACCCGCTGGCGCCGTCCGACGTCGCGGCCTGGGGCCAGAGCGACGCCCCGACCGACGCCACCGCCGTGCTGCCGCCCGACGCCGTCCCGGCCACCCACGACGGCAAGGCGCTCGGCACCGCCGGCTACAACCGCGCCTCGGTGACGTACACCAACGCCTCCGGCCGCGAGGTCAACACCGCCACCCCCGGCGGCGGCATCACCACCACCGAGTACAACGCCTACGGCAGCCCGGTGCGGACCCTCTCCGCCGAGAACCGCATCCTCGCCCTGGCCACCACCGGCAGCGACCTCAACAAGCTGCGCGCCCTCGGCATCGCCGGCCGCTCGACGGCCGACCGCGCCCAGGTGCTCTCCTCCACCTCGCTCTACTCCGCCGACGGCAAGCGCCTGCTGGAGCAGTACGACCCGCTGCAGCTGGTCACCCTGGAGCACGACCTGGCGGCCTCCGGCACCAGCCCGGCGCTGGCCGCCGGCGACGAGGTCCCGGCCCGCGCCCACACCGTCACCGGTTACGACGAGGGCCGCCCGGCCACCGCCGCGGTCAGCGACCTGGCCACCTCGGTGACGGTCGGCGCCCGGATCGACGGCTACGCGGCCGACGCCGACACCCGCACCACCGCCACCGGCTACGACTGGGCCCAGGGCCTGCCCACCCGGTCCGTCCAGGACCCGGCCGGCCTGAAGATCACCACCGCCACCGGCTACGACGCCAGCGGCCGGGTGACCTCGCAGTCCCGCCCGAACTCCACCGGCTCCGACGCGGCCACCACGGTGACCACCTACTACACCGGCACCGGGACGGGCGCCTGCGCCGGCCACCCCGAGTGGGCCGACCTGGTCTGCTCCGTCGCCCCGGCCGCCCAGGCCACCGGCGGCGGCAACCCGCCGCAGCTGCCGACGAAGACCTTCCAGTACGACCGCTGGGGCAACGTCGCCGTCCAGACCGAGACCGCCAACGGCGTCACCCGCACCACCACCCGCAGCTACGACGCGGCCGGCCGCCCGCTGCGGATCTCCGTCACCGGCGGCACCGGCACCGCCGTCGCCGACACCGTGCTCGGCTACGACCCGGCCACCGGCGAGCTGGCCACGATCAACAACGGCAAGGCCACCATCACCCAGGGCTACGACAAGCTCGGCCGCCAGGTCTCCTACGACGACGGCGCCGGCAACGTCACCACCACCGAGTACGACAAGCTCGACCGCCCGGTGAAGAAGTCCGACTCGGTGCCGTCCACCGTGACCTACGGCTACGACACCGCCAAGGACCCGCGCGGCCTGCCCACCTCGCTGACCGACTCGGTGGCCGGCACCTTCACCGCCGCCTACGACGTCGAGGGCCGGCTGGTCTCCCAGACCATGCCCGGCGGCAACACCCTGACCAGCAGCTACGACAGCCGGGGCATCCAGACCGGCAAGACCTACACCAACCAGGCGGGCACCGTCCTGCTGGCCGACACCGCCGACTACACCGTCCACGGACAGCAGGCCGGCCGCACCCAGAGCGACGGCAACAGCACCACCAGCAGCTACACCTACGACGCCACCGGCCGCCTCACCAAGGCCGCCGACAGCACCGGCCTGGCCTGCGCCACCCGGAGCTACGCGTTCGACAAGAGCAGCAACCGCACCAACCGCACCACCGTCACCGACGACTGCGACCCGGCCACCGCCGACGCCGTCACCCAGGCCGAGACCCACGGCTACGACACCGCCGACCGCCTCACCGACGCCGGCTACGTCTACGACGCCTTCGGCCGCACCACCGCCCTGCCGAAGGGCACCCAGGTCGGCTACTACACCAACGACCTGGTCCGCACCGAGACCTTCGGCGACGCCCGCCGCACCTGGGACCTGGACGCCTCGGGCCGCCTCGCCGCCTCCACCACCGAGACCAGGAACGCCGACGGCACCTGGAGCGTCACGGCCCAGGACACCCGGCACTTCGACGGCGGCAACGACAGCCCGTCCTGGTCCAAGGACGCGGCCGGCAAGCTCACCCGCAACGTCCTCGACCTGACCGGCCAGCTCACCGCCGCCACCGGCACCGACGGCGGCGCGGTCCTGCTGCTGACCAACCTGCACGGCGACGTGTCCGTCCAGATGTCCCCGGACGGCACCGAGGACCTCGCCGTCTACCACTACGACGAGTACGGCAACACCGTCGACTCCACCGGCACCACCGAGTACGGCTGGCTCGGCGGGGCGCAGCGCGAGAACGACAGCCTCTCCGGCCTGACCCTGATGGGCGTGCGGCTGTACGACGCGACCACCGGCCGGTTCCTCCAGACCGACCCGGTCCTGGAGGGCTCGCCGAACGCCTACGGCTACCCGGTCGACCCGATCACCATGGACGACCTGACCGGCCTGTCCTGGCGCAAGAAGTGGACCGCGTACTTCAGCCGGGCCGAGGGCAACACCATCGGCGCCCTGCTGTACGTCTCCGGCAAGGTCTCGCAGGCCATCTCCAAGATCCTGCGCAAGCTGCCGCACATCGCCGCCCGGGCCGCCGGCTACGTCCTGTGGGCGCTGTCCTACCTGATGAAGAAGGTCGGCAAGCAGTTCATCAAGGCCGCCAACAAGCGCGGCAGCCACGGGGTGATCTTCACCTTCGGGATCTGGCGCTCCAGCCACTGGTGGGTGCCGGACCGTCCGATCTACCGGGTGAACCCGCGGTACTGAGCCGCGGCGGGCGCCTGACCGACGCTCCACCGACGCAGGACAGGTGAGGCCGGGCCCGGGGGGTGATCCCCGGGCCCGGCCGCCGCCTTTCCCGCGGATGATCATCCGGGCGTAGGCTCTCGGCTGATCACAGGGGCAGGAGAGGAAGACATGGGCCAGAAGATCATCAGGTTCTCGGACCTGACCGGCAGGCACGCGGAGCACGACGGGGACCTGGTGCGGATGGTGGTGCTCCGGCACCCCGACCTGACGGACGGTCCGGTCGAGATCGACGCGCTCGCCGGGGAGTTGGACGGCGTACGGGAGCTGGAGCTGGACCTCGTCACGGTCGAGCTGCACCACCCGGACCGGGCGGAGCCGCAGACGGTGGTGATGGAGGCCGCGGCCTTCGACCGGCTCGCCTCGGCCGCGCCGATGGCCGAGGTGCTGCGCGGCGCCCGCCCCGCCGCCCGCCCCGCCGCGGCCGGGCGGGCGCTGCCCTCCGGCCGGGACCGGGTCGACTACGCGAGCCTGGAGCACGCCGGGCGCCCGCACAAGGGCCGCACCACCGAGGCCGAGAAGCAGATCGTCCAGCGGCACCTGGAGACGATCAACGAGCGGCTCGCCGCCGAGGGCGTACGGACCATCGACCCGGAGAACGCCGAGCACGTGACCCGCTACGGACTGGACGTCCTGGCCCGCGAGACCGGCGTGATGTTCGGCTGACCGGCCCGGCACCGCACCGGTCGGGCGACCGCCGAGCAGGTGATTGGCGGCCACCGCTCCTCGTGTCGCCGATCGGGGCGAGGGCGCGATCCGTTGGACTGCCCGCTATGCGACTTCCACTCCGGACCGGGCGGATCGCCTCGGTCCTGGCGCTGGTGGCGGGCACGCTGCTGAGCAGCAGCGTGCTGGCCCCGCCGGCCCAGGCCGCGATCTCCTTCACCAAGAGCGCCGACAAGGCGACCGCCTCCCCGGGGGAGAACGTCACCTTCACCCTGCGCTACACCTGCTCCATCACCGAGTGCACGGGCGGGGAGATCCTCGACACCCTGCCGGCGAACATGCAGTTCCTCGGCTGGACGCCGGACCCGTCCACGGTGGACGTGGCCGCCTCCACCGTGCCCGCCGCGGGCGCGATGGGCGGCACCATGGACATCCGGCTGCAGAACCTGAGCCCGGGCACCACCGCCACCGTCTCGGTGACGATGAAGTACCCCAACTTCAGCACCCCGAACGGCACCGCCTCGACCAACTCGGCCACCATGTCGGCCACCGGCGAGACCTCGCAGACCGCCGCCGCCGGCACCAGGGCGCAGGTGCAGCCGCAGTACACGGTCACCAAGGGCATCCAGGCCTCCAGCAGTGACGGACGCACCGTCACCTACCGGTTCAGTGCCTGCGCCACCGACAACGTGCCCAACGTCGACCTGGACACCAGCCGCCTGCTGGACACCCTGCCGCCCGGCGCGGTGGTGGACACCGGCCGCTCGCCCGGCTGGTCGCAGGTAGCGCCCGGTCCGAACACCTGGGGCTACGACATCGGCCCGTTCGTGTCCGGCAACGGGCGCGGCGGCTGCCGCCTGCCCGGCGCCCTGGTCGTCCACTACCCGGAGGCCTCCTTCCCGGACGGGACCACCTCCGACAACACGGTGGACCTGCTCGGCGCCCCGCTCACCGAGGCCGAACGGCCGCTGGACACCGCCGGCACCACCACCGGCCAGTTCCGGCCGCCGGTCACCGGGGCGCAGGTGACCGCCGGCAAGTCCTGGCGCGAGACGACCACCTCCGGCGACCTCAACTCCTTCAGCCTGTCGGCCACCAACACCTCCGGCCCGGCCACCAGCCTGACCATCACCGACCCCGGCGCGGGCTCCACCGACGGCATCTACAACTGGGTCTTCCCGCAGTCGATCCAGCTGGAGCCGTGGAACCCGGCCGGCATCCGGCTGACCCTCCGGTACCGCCTCAACGGCGACCCGACCTGGCACACCTTCACCCCGGGCGCCCCGTTCGACGGCTCCGCCGCCCGCCGGGTGACCTTCGGGACGGGCGCGGGCTCCCCGGCCGACGACGTGCTCGGCATCCCGGCCGGGCGGTGGCTGGACGGGCTGCGGCTCACCTGGGACGGCCCGATCCCGACCGGCTGGAGCCCCGGCAACGCGGTGCAGCTGGTCACCCAGGTCGCCACCCCCGGCCACGACGGCCGCCAGGCCCCCGCGCCGCTGACCAACTGCGTGGACACCAGCGCCACCGACGGCACCAGCACCGCGACGGCCAACGCCTGCGCCCGGACCACCGTCACCCCGGCGACCAACCTCGGCGCGGCCAAGACCACCGTCGCCGGCGAGCTCTCGGCGCCCGGCGGGACGGCGACCTTCGAGGTCATCCCGTACAACCGCAGCGCCCACGACCTGGACCGCCCGCTCGTCCTCTACGACGTGCTGCCGGCCGGCGTGGTCTACATCGACGGCTCGGCCCGGCCGGACCCGAGCTACCCGGACGCCAGGGCCCCTTCGTCGATCACGGTGACCCCGGGCCCGGACGGCCGGCAGGTCCTGCGGATGGAGTGGCCGGCCGGCGCGCCGGACTCGACGTACCTGAACGACCCGCTGGCCTACCGGATGCTCTTCGACGTCCAGGTCGCCAACAGCGTCCGCGCCGGTGAGCTGACCAACGACGTCTACGTCACCGTGGACCGGCCCACCCACCCGGTCTCCTGCACGTACTCCGGCTCCGACAGCGGCAGCACCCCGGACGTGCTCGACCTCAACGGCAACGGCGACACCACCGAGCTGCTGTGCCACGCCTCCTCGCGGATCCGGGTGGACGTACCCGCGGTGCTGCGCTCCTACAAGGAGGTCAAGGGGGACCTGGACGCCGACTACGTCAGCATCGGCACCGCCACCCCGGGCGGCCAGACCTCCTGGCGGATGACCGTGCGCAACGACTCGCCGGACCCGGTCAGCGAGTTCGTCGCCTACGACCAGCTGCCCGCCCCGGGCGACGACTACGTGCTCACCCAGGACGCCAAGCGCGGCAGCACCTGGACGCCGTCCCTCAGCCGGCCGATCACCGCCAGCGACCCGACCGTGCTGATCGAGTACAGCACCGACCCCGACCCCTGCGTCGAGGCCGTGATCGCCGACCGCACCGGCTGCAACAGCGCGGCGGTCTGGAGCACCACCTTCCCCGGCCCGGGCACGGCCACCTGGTTCCGCGTCCACCGCCCCGGCGCCATGGCCCCCGGCGAGTCCTTCACGCTCACCTGGCCGATGGTCGCCTCCTACGACGCCCCCGAGGGCGACTACGCGTGGAACAGCTTCGCCTACACGGCCACCGACGCGGCCGGCCGCCCGCTGCTGCCGGCCGAGCCCGCCAAGGTCGGCGTCGCGGTCAAGCGCGTCGCACCCTCCGACAACGCGCTGGGCGACTTCGTCTGGCACGACCGGGACGGCTCCGGCGTCCAGAAGCCCGGTGACGAGGGCATCGCCGGGGTGACCGTGCACCTGCTCGACGGCTCCGGCCAGCCCGTCCGGGACAAGGACGGCAAGCCCGTCACCACCGTCACGGACGCGACCGGCCACTACCTCTTCGACCACCTGCCCGACGGCAGCTACCAGGTCCGGTTCGACCTGGCCACGCTGCCCCGGGGCGCCAAGGCCACCACCCGGCACGCCGGGACCGACCCGGCCAGGGACTCCGACGCCGACCCGGCCACCGGCCTCACCCAGGTCGTCACCCTCGGCGGCGGCCAGCGCTACCTCGACCTCGACATGGGCGTGATCCTCCAGAGCTCCTCGCCGAGCCCCTCGCCCTCGCCGTCACCGACCTCCTCGCCGACCTCCTCGCCGAGCCCGAGTCCGTCGCCGAGTCCGTCGCCCTCCCCCACCTCCTCGCCGTCCCCGTCGCCGAGCCACTCGCCGAGCCACTCGCCGAGCGCGACCCACAGCCGCCCCCACACCCCGCGCCCGTCGGAGAGCGGCACGCTGCCCCCCACCGGCGGCTCCTCCTCCGACACGCTGGTCGGGGCGCTCGGCGCCATCACCCTCGTCGGCGGCGGCACCCTCTGCTTCGTCGCCTACCGCCGGCCGGGCCGCCACAGCTGACGCCCGCCCGGACCCTCGAACGCGCCGGTGGCGCCACCCCAGGCCGGGGCGGCGCCACCGGCGCGTTGCGTGCTCTGGGGCGTGTCTGACAATTCGCCGCGCACCCGGCGAGAATTGTCAGACACGCCCTAGTCCAGCTGGGAGAGCGCGTCGGTGATCAGCCTGGTGGCGAACTCCTCGCCGTTGCCGGAGATCCGGTTGATGTACTCCGCGAGCAGCACCACCGTGGCCTCCAGCGGGTTCATCTCCTCCTTGGTCCACGGTCCGTACTGGGCGCGCCAGAGGTTGGGGCTCAGTCCGGTGCCGGCCGCGATGAGCAGGCCCGCCATGGTGGGGACGACCTCGGGGCTGAAGGTCCTCGGCATCATCCGCATGGTGGCCACGAGGCTCGGGATCGCGTGCTCGATCACGTCCTCCTCCTGCTGCTCGAAGGCCGAGCGCAGCCAGTTCATGTACATGAAGACCAGCGTGCAGGCGCCTTCCACCAGCGCCTCGGCCTGCTCCGGGCCGAAGGACGCGGTGAGCTGGTCGACCAACCGCTGGTGCTCGGGCGTCGTCCCGGACCTGCCGTCGTAGACGGCCTTGAGCCGGGAGTCGACGACCATGAGCGCCGCGCTCACGTCGCCGACGGGGGCGTGCTTGGGGTCGCAGGACGGCACGGGACTCCTCCTAGAGCGGCCACGGCCGGTGGGGCCGGCCCGTTCGTAGGGTAGGCGACCGACCGGTCGGGGCGGACGGTCCCGGCCGCGGGCGCCGCCGCGGTGCGGGGTGCGGGGCGGGCGCCCCGGGCGGGCCGGGGCGGCCCGGTGCCGGTGGGAGGGGTCCCGTCCCCGCCGTCCGTCAGCCGGCAGCAGCGCCTCACACGTCAGGGGGAGGCGCCGGCGGCCGAGTTGACCACCGCGGGAGGGCGGGCGGCCGGCCCCGCTCACGGACCGGCCGCCGGCCCTTCCCTCCTCCTGCCGGCTCAGGCGCCCGAGGCGGCCGTCCGGGCGTGGCGGCGGCGGACGTAGACGGTGGCCAGGACACCGGCCAGCACCGCCCCGCCGCCCGCCCCCGCGACGGACGGGTCGATCATCGGGACGGCGGCCGCGGGCTCGGCGCCGCCGCACGAGGCGTGTCCGATCACCAGGTTGGCGCCGTTCAGCGACGGCAGCAGGGTGAGGTGGACGGCGTTGACGGTCAGCACCCCGTCGGCGTCGGTGGTCTGCTCGTTGAGGACGATCGAGCCGACCAGCGGGATGTCGACCTTGGTGTTGGCGGGGGCGTCGGCCTGGAGGTTGACCGGGAGCAGGCCGACGGTGACCGACCCGCCCGCGATCAGGCCGCTGCCGGTGGCCCCGGTGGGAGTGGCGGTGCAGGTCGAGTTGACGCCGGTCAGCGCCACCGAGGCGAGGCCGAGGTCGAGCCCGAGCTTGTCGACCGTCGCGGAGGCCGACGCGGTGCCGTCGGCCGGGTTCCCGGCGGTGGTCGCGGTCAGCGTGGAGTCGGTGGCCACCGGACCGACGTTGAGGCCGACCAGGGTCCGGGTGCCGCCGGACGGGTAGGCCGACTCGGGTGACGGCGCCACGGCGACCATTCCGCCCAGTGCCTCCGTGGAGACGACGTAGGCGTCGGCCGTGGGGGCGGGCAGTGCGGCGTACGCGGGGGACGCCACGGTGAGGGCGCCGACGGCGAGCGCGGTTCCGGCGAGGACACGGTTGCGGGGACGGGTTCTCACGGGTCTGGCCTTTCGGACGGGGCACGGCGGACAGGCGTGTCCGCGCCGTGCGGGCAGGAAGGGGGTGGTGCGTCGACTCCGCCGGCCGGCCGCGGCGCACGGGGCGGCCACGGCCTCACCGGCCGGGGAGAAGTCCGGAGCGCTCAGGCGGTGGCGGTCTCCTGGGCGGCGGGCGCCGGCAGCGGCCCGGCCGTACGGGCCGTCTTCTGCCAGGAGCCCTTGCGTCGCACGATCCGCCAGAAGGCGCGGACCGCGACGAGGTAGGTGGTCGCGGCGTAGACCGCGAGCGCGAGGCCGTAGCCCAGCGCGGCCCGGCGGCTGGTGCCCGGTTCGCTGCGGCGCCGGTACAGCGGCCCCCACAGGGCGAACTCGGCGACGCCCAGGGCCAGGTAGAGCGCGATCAGCACGGCGCCGCCCTGGCCGAGGAAGGCGAGCACGAACTGCGGGTAGCGGACGATGTTGTAGCCGAAGGCGGCGATCGGCACGGTGTAGACCACCAGGCCGACGACCTGGAGCCAGGGCTGGACCATGAAGTAGAGGACCTCCAGGAAGCCCAGGGTGGTGAACTCCCGGGAGCCCCAGACCTTCCGCAGGTACGGCGCGCACTGCATCGAGCCCTGCGCCCAGCGGACCCGCTGGGTGATCAGCTGCCGGACGTTCCAGAGGGCTTCCTGGTCCACCCAGGCGGTCGTGGTGTAGCCGTTGCGCCAGCCGGCCAGCATCATCCGCAGCCCGAGCTCGAAGTCCTCCAGCAGCGCACCGCCCCACGGCGCGCCGTCGGCCTGCCCGATCGAGCGCAGCGCACTGAGCCGGTTGGCCTGGCCGTTGCCGCCCACGTTCACCGTCCCGGTGTGCCGGCGGGTGATCTGGATCGCGGAGATCGGCCCGCGGAACTCGATGTCCTGGAGCCTGGCCAGCAGCCGGGCGAACCGGTTGGCCAGGCGCCCCCGGCGGGGCAGCGGCACCGCGACGTCGCGGTTGGACATCCGGACCTCGACCTGGACGGCGCCGACGGCCGGGTCGCCGAAGGAGGACGCCCCGGCGAAGGTCTCCAGCATCCCCGGGGAGGGCCGCCCGTCGGCGTCCAGGACGATCAGCACCACCCGCTCGGCGTCGGCGTCCGGCGGCAGCCACGCCTCGACCGCCCGGTAGGCGGCGTTCAGGGCGTCGCCCTTGCCGGTGCGGGCCTGCGGCAGCCGCCGTCCGACCAGGTGGACGGGCCGGCCCTCGGCCGCCCGGGCCCGCACCACCTCGGCGGTGCGGTCCTCGGAGTGGTCGTCGACGACCCAGACCCGGGCCCGGGGGAAGTGCCGGGCGAGGTAGTCCAGGGTGGTGCCGATCACGGCCTCCTCGTCCCGGCAGGGTATGAGGAAGTGCCAGTCGAAGCGGCTCGGGTCCCCCGGGGCGTCCGGGCCGGCCCGCAGGAAGTTGCGCACGATCACCGTGACGTAGGCGAGGAAGCCGATCCCCAGCACGAAGGAGAGGGAGACGGACAGGTCGAGCAGGGTCACGATGCACCGGCCTCGGTGTCGCGGGTGGACGTTCGGGTGACCAGGAGGAGGAAGAGCAGCAGGGCGGCCAGGCCGGCGGCCATCATCAGCACCGAGCCGAACAGCACGTGCGTCCAGCCGAACCCCTCGTCGCCGTAGCGGTGCTGCATGGCGACGATCAGCGTCAGCCGGCCCAGGTTGGCGGCGACGACCAGGCCGGCCGCCAGCGCGAAGCCGAGCAGGACGCGGCTCGGGCGGCGGGTGCCGAACAACAGCAGGACTCCGGCCAGCAGCGCCAGCGGGGCGATCAGCAGGGCGCTGCTGCACCCGGTGGTCAGGGCGATCCCGCGCCCGTACCCGCTCGCGTCGCCGGCGTAGAGCACCGGCGCGTCCGGGGCGGCGAGCAGCAGGGCCCGCAGGCCGAGCGCGTGCTCGGCCAGCCACCGCGCCCCGGCCATCTCCCGGAACCGGTAGGCGCGTTCGCCGGCCACCAGGACGCCGCCCAGGCCGAGCAGGGCCGGGCCGGCCACCCCGGCGAGCACCCGGCCGGACAGCGGGGCGCGGCCGGGCCGCGGCAGCGGGGAGCGGGCCGGCCGCGGTGGCCGGGCGGGTTGCGGGTACACGTCTGCGGTCACGGGGACACCCCTCGGGAGGACGGCGGGTCGGCGGGCGACGGCGGGGCGCGGCGGCGGGGCGCGGGGCTACCGGCCGTCGCGCTTCCGGTCGGACCGGTCGGCTCGCCCGCTCCGCCCGTCCCGGTCGGCGGCCAGCCGGCCGCGGCGCAGCAGGGCGACCCCCAGCAGCACCAGGGCGGTTCCGACCGCGGCCACGACGCCGAGGGCGGGCGAGCCGGTGGAGGCCAGCACGCCGCCGCCGGCCGCCGCCGGGGGGAGTCCGCCGCCTATGGGTCCGTACATGGGGTCCCTCTCGTCGTGACCGGGCGTCCCGGTCGTTGCGATCTGTCGTTGCGATCTGTCGTTGCGATCTGGAGCCGTATGCTGCTGGGCCGATCGGATGATCTGATAGATCCGCCGCGCCCATTCGGGTGGAAATCACCCGTTTGCCGCAGTCGGCCGGGCAGCGGCGGCAGCGGGCCGGTACACGGGGGCGCGAGCGGCCCGCCACGTGGCCGTGGCGCGCCGGGCCCTGATGCGGCGGCACACGAACGACTGCCGCCGGTACGGGCTTCGCCGGAGGCCCGTATCGGCCAAGTGGGTGACAACGTCCCCCTGTGTGGATATTTCTTGCGAATCCCCCCATATCGTCTGCTGCTACTTCCCCACCCCTCGCCCCTTCGGAGCGCCATGTCCTCGACCGATGTCGCCCTGGTCCTCGGAACCCGGCCGGAAATCGTCAAACTCGCCGGGGTGGCCCGCCTCCTCGGTCCGCAGGCCCGCATCGTCTGGAGCGGCCAGCACTGGGACCCGGCCCTCAGCACCGCCTTCTTCACCCAGTACGGCCTGCCCCGCCCGCACCACCTGCTGAAGGGCGTCGGCGGCGAGCCGCGCGGCCGGCAGATCGGCCGGATGGTCAGCGCGCTGAGCGACCACCTCGCGGCCCGCCCGCCGGCCGCGGTCGTCGTCCAGGGCGACACCAACACCGCCGCGGCCGGCGCCCTGGCGGCGCACTGCGCGGGCATACCCGTCGTCCACGTCGAGGCCGGCCTGCGCTCCTTCGACCCCGGCATGCCCGAGGAGGCCAACCGTCGGCTGATCGCCCCGCTCGCCGACCTGCACTGCGCGCCCACCGCGACGGCGGCGGCGCACCTGCTGCGGGAGGGGATCGCCCCGGAGCGGGTGGTGATCACCGGCAACACCGTCGTCGAGGCGACCCTGGAGACGCTGCCCACCGAGGCCGAGGCCCACCGCGTCCTGACCGGACACGGCGTCACCCCCGGCGGCTACGTGCTCGCCACCATCCACCGCCCCGAGAACACCGACGACGCCGCCCGGCTCGCCCAGATCCTCGACCAGCTCGCCACCCTCGACCTGCCGGTGCTGCTGCCGCTGCACCCCCGGACCAGGAGCGCCGTGGAGGCGTTCGGCCTGCGCGGCCCGCTCGCCCGGCTGCGCCGGATCGCGCCGCTGGACCACCCCGGCTTCCTCGCCCTGGCCCGGCACTGCCGCCTGCTGGTGTCGGACTCCGGCGGGGTCCAGGAGGAGTGCACGGTGCTCAAGCGCCCGCTCGTGGTGGTGCGCAACTCCACCGAGCGGCCCGAGGCCGTGCGGGCCGGCTTCGCCCGGCTCGCCCGCCCCGGCCACGAACTCGCCCGCGTCCTGCGGGAGGTGCTCGCCGACGAGGCCGGCGCCGAACGGCTGGCGCGGCTGCCCTCGCCGTACGGGAACGGGCAGGCGAGCGCCGAGATCGTCGCCGCGGTCCGCGGCCGCTACCTGGCCACCGGGCGGCGGCCCGGACGGGAACCGGTACCGGAGGTCGTACAGAGCATCGGCGCCGCCGGACGCCCGTTCGGCCACTGACCGCTTTCGGACACTCCGCCCCCCGCGTTCCGGACAGGCCGCCCGATCCCCGCGAACGGAGCTGCGCCACCCCCCACGCTGGAGTCGCCGGGCGGCCGGAGCCGCCCCACCCACCAGTCGAGGGCGGAACTCCACCGGCCGCCCGCCCCCACCCGGAGGTCGTGTTGAGCACCCACCGTCCCACCCGGAGGAACGTCCTCAAGGCCGCCGGCGGCCTCTCCGCGGCGCTGGCGCTCGGTGGTGCCGGCGTCCTCGCGACGGCCTCGGCGGCCCGAGCGGCCGACGACGGCTTCGGGCTGCGCATCACCGACCGCAACGAGGCCGACGCCCGGATGTGGTACTACCGGTTCGCGACCGCCGAGATCGGCTGGCAGCCGGCCGTCAACGTGCTGCTCCCGGACGACTACCACACCAGCGGGCGCACCTACCCCGTCCTCTACCTGCTGCACGGCGGCCTCCAGGACTTCATCGAGTTCGACCGCCAGGGCGTGCGCGACTGGACCGCCGGCAAGCCCCTGATCGTCGTCATGCCCGACGGCGGCCAGGCCGGCTGGTACTCCAACCCGGTCAGCACCAACGTCGGCCCGCGCAACTGGGAGAGCTTCCACCTCAACCAGCTCCTCCCGTGGGTCGACGCCAACTTCCGCACCTACGCCGAGTACGACGGGCGCGCCGTGGCCGGCTTCTCCATGGGCGGGTTCGGCGCCCTGAAGTACGCGGCCAAGTACTGGGGCCACTTCGCCTCGGTGAGCTCCCACTCCGGCCCGGCCAGCCTGCGCCGGGACAACGGCGCCGTCGTGCACTGGGCCAACGTCTCCTCCGCGGCCAAGGACCTGGCCGGCGGCACGGTCTACGGCGCACCGCTGTGGGACCAGGCGAGGGTCACCGCCGACAACCCGGTCGAGCGCCTGGACAGCTACCGCAACAAGCGGGTCTTCCTGGTCGCCGGCACCAGCCCGGACCCGACCAACCCCTTCGACACCTTCAACGAGAGCGCGGTGCTGGCCGGCCAGCGGGAGTTCCGCGCCCTGCTCGACGGCGCGGGCATCCCGTACGAGGCCCACGAGGAGCCGGGCGGGCACGTCATCCGCGACTACATGTTCCGGCGCGACATCGACGGCATCATCGACCGGCTCCGCAAGGCGTAGGGCGCGCGTCCGCCGGACGCGCCACCAGGACGGGACGCTCCCCGCGCGGGGAGCGTCCCGTCCGCCGTTCCCGGCCGCAGGCCCCGCA
Organism: Kitasatospora sp. NPDC018619; assembly: GCF_044391605.1. Classification (NCBI taxonomy): domain Bacteria; kingdom Bacillati; phylum Actinomycetota; class Actinomycetes; order Kitasatosporales; family Streptomycetaceae; genus Kitasatospora; species Kitasatospora sp. NPDC018619. The sequence goes on along the minus strand of NZ_JBISAI010000002.1, from coordinate 217,950 downwards.
GGCCCCCTGGCCGGCCGTCGCCCCGGACCCGCCCGCAAACTGCCAGGCACGAAGGTGGCGGATCGGATCCGTCGACCCGGCGCACCCCGGCTGGCAGGGTCGGAAGCAGCCCGCGACCGGCGGGACCGACGCACCCGGGGGGCTCCCATGACGACGACATCCGACGGCCGGCCGGCCACCGGAGCGGGCGCGTTCGGGTGCCCGCCGCGGACCGCGGGCTGAGGCGGGCACCATGGACGACCGCTACGAGCGCCACTGCTTCGCCGACCCGCTGTTCTACGACGACCCCGCCCGCGCCGAGCGTGCGGACGACCGCTTCGCCGCCGCCACCGCCCCGCTGCCGCCGGGCTGGGAGCGCCACGAGCACGGCCCCTGGGTCAGCCTGCGCCCCGCACACGCCCGGCTCCCCGAGCAGGGCTGGAAGGTGCACGTCTCGGCCACCCCGGCCGAGGCGGAGCAGGTCGTCGACCAGGTCCTGGCGTACTGCCTGGAGCACGGGCTGGCCTGGAAGTTCCTGCGCGGCCGGGCCACCGTGCTCGCCCTGAACAGCAAGTACGCCGACCGCCGCGCCAGCGGCAAGCTGATCACGCTCTACCCGGAGGACGACACCCGGCTGACCCGGGTGCTGGAGGACCTGTCCACCCTGCTGAAGGGCGTCCCCGGCCCCTACGTGCTGAGCGACCTGCGCTACCGGGAGGGCCCGCTCTACCTGCGCTACGGCTCCTTCGTCGAGCGCCACTGCACCGACGAGCACGGCCGGCGCGTCCCGGCGATGCGCGGCCCGGACGGCTCCCTGGTGCCCGACACCCGGGGCACCGTCTTCACCGTGCCGGACTGGGCGCCGGTGCCGGAGGCCGTCCGGGCCCAGCTCGCCGCCGACGCCGAGCGCGAGGCCGAGGCCCCGGCCGACTTCCCCTTCGAGGTCGTCAGGGCGCTGCACTTCTCCAACGGCGGCGGCATCTACCTGGCCACCGACCGGCGCGACGACCGCACGGTGGTGCTGCGCGAGGCCCGCCCGCACGCCGGGCTCGACCACGCGGGCCGGGACGCGGTGCAGCGGCTGCTGAGCGAGCGCCGGGTGCTGGAGGCGCTCGCCGGGGTGAACTTCGTGCCCGCGCTGTACGAGTACCGCCGGGTCTGGGAGCACCACTACCTGGTGGAGGAGTACATCGAGGGCGAGCGGCTGGAGGACGTCTTCACCCGCACCTGCCCGCTCACCCGCCCCGACCCGGACGAGGCCGAGCTGGCCGCCTACACCGCCTGGGCGCTCGACGTGCTCGACCAGGTCGGCGGGATGCTGACGGCACTGCACGAGCGCGGGCTGGTCTTCGGCGACCTCCACCCCAACAACGTGATGGTCCGGCCGGACGGGCGCTGCGCGCTGGTCGACTTCGAGATCGCCTTCCCCGCCGACGACCCCGCCGCTCCCCCGCTGGGCGCGCCCGGCTTCGTCTGCCCGACGGCCCGGCGCGGGACGGCCGTGGACGCCTACGCGCTCGCCGCGCTGCGGCTCTACCTCTTCCTGCCGCTGAACATCCAGCTCGGGCTGGACTCCGGCAAGGCGGAGCTGGCCGGCCGGGAGATCTCCCGCCGCTACCCCGTGCCCGCCGGATTCGGGGCCGAGGTCGCCGAGGCACTGCACCGGGCGGCCGGCGGGAGGCTGCCGGCGGGCGCCACCGAGCGCACCCCGGGCACTGCCGACGGCGCCGCGGGGCCGGCCCGTCCGGCCTGGCCCCAGGAGCCGGCGTCGGACGCCGCGGCCTGGCTCCCGGCGCTGGACTCGCTGGCCGCGGGCGTCCTGGCGACGGCCACCCCGGACCGGACGGACCGGCTCTTCCCGGGCGACGTCGAACAGTTCGGCCCGGGCCACGGCGGCCTGGGGCTGTCCTACGGCGCGGCCGGCGTCCTGTACGCGCTCCGCGCCTGCGGCCGCCCCGCCCCGCCCGAGCACACCGACTGGTTGGTGGCCCGTGCGAACGCCGCGGCCGACCTGCCGCCCGGCCTGTACGACGGCCTGACCGGCATCGCCTGGACGCTGGCCCGGCTCGGGGCGACGCAGGAGGCCGGCGCACTGGTCGAGCGGCTGCTCGCCACCGAGGCCCCGGCCGACCCGGGGCTCGGCTCCGGACGGGCCGGCATCGCGCTCGGCCTGCTCGACCTGGCCGACGCGCTCGGCCGGGAGCGGCTCGCCGGACGGGCCCTGGCCCTCGGCCACGAGCTGGCCCGGGAGGAGCCGGCACCGCGGCTGCGCGGACTGCTGGACGGCTGGAGCGGACAGGCCTCGCTGTTCCTGCGGCTGTACGGGCACACCGGCGAGCAGCGCTGGCTGACGGCGGCCGAGGCGGCGCTCGGCCGCGAACTGGACGGGGCGGACATCACCGACGGGATGCTCTTCCTGGTCGAGGACCGCCACCGCCGCAAGCTGCCGTACCTGGCCGCGGGCGGGGTGGGCACCGCCCGGCTGGTCGCCGAGCTGGCCCGGCTCGGCGGGGCGCACCGGCTGCCCGACCGGTTCGCCCGGGCGACCGCCGCCGCCGACCGCGCCTGCCGGCCCGACCTGATCGCCGCGGCCGGCCTGTTCGAGGGCCGCGCCGGGCTGGTGCTGCACCTGTTGCGCGGCGGGCACCGGGACGGGGCCGAGCGCCACCTGCGGCTGCTGGAGTGGCACGTGATGGGCCATCGCGGCCACCTCGCCTTCCCGGGCCGGCGCTCGATGCGCCTGTCGGCGGACCTGGCCACCGGCGCCGCCGGCGTCCTGGTCGCGCTGCACGAGGCCGTCCTCGGCCCGGTGCCGCTGCCCGGCATCACCGACTTCCCCCGGCCCTGAGGCAGGGGGACCAACGGCCGCCATCCGGTGGCCGGGACCACCACGGAAAGGAACGACCATGACCCAGATCCTGGCCCTCCAGGGGCTCCAGAGCGAGGCCGGCACCGGTGCCGTCGAGCCCAACAGCCACTGGAGCAGCTTCGCCCACTACCGCGTCGAGGCGCCCGTCTCCGAGGAGGCCGGTCGCTGATGTCGACGATCCTCTCCCTCCAGGCGCTCGACGCCGCCCAGGACGACGCGGCCGTCCCGTACAGCCACTGGAGCACCGACGTGCACCTGCCGGTCGGCGCCCCGGTGGAGGCGGCGGAGTAACCCTCCGGCCACCGACGCGCAGGCCCGCCGGGACCACCCGGCGGGCCTCCGTCGGTCGTTCGGCCCCAGGGGCCCCCGCGCCCGGGCCCCTTCCGTCGCTCCCTGTCCGGGGGCCGTCGCTCCCGGGGCCCCGTCCGTCGCTCCCGGGCCTCCTGCCGTGCCCACCCGCCGGGCGGCCGGCCCTCAGCAGGGAGCGGTGGCGTCCGCCGGGACGGTGAGCCCGGCGCGCTCGGCCAGCACCCCCGCCTGGAACCGGCTCTGCGCGCCCAGCCGCGCCAGCAGCTCGGCGATGTGGCGCCGGCAGGTCCGGGTCGACATGCCCAGCCGCCGGGCGATCGTGTCGTCCTTCTCCCCCGCGGCGAGCAGCACCGCGATCACCTCCTCGACCTCCCGGGAGACCGTCCGGGCCGCCCGCGGAGCGGTGTCGTAGGGCACCGCCTGGCTCCACTCGTGCTCGAACAGCCCGACGAAGTACGCCACCAGGGACGGCTCCCGGACCAGCAGCGCCCCTCCGGTGGCGAGCCGGGCCGGCACGAAGGCCGTGGTCCGGTCCACCACGACCAGCCGGGCCGGCACCTCGGCGCGGGTCCGCACCTCCGCCCCCGCGGCGATGACCCGCTCCGCGTAGGCCCGGGTGGGCGGGTCGAACCGGGTCGGGTGCTGGTACAGGCTCCGCAGCCGTACGCCCCGCTCCAGCACGGCCAGGTCGCGGGGCAGCGCCTCGGTGAGGGCCGCCTGCGGGTGCCCGCCGCCCGGCCGGACGGTCAGCACCTCCTCCTTGGCCGCGTCCACCACCGAGCCGAGCGCCGAACCGGCCGCGTGGGCGTCCTCCAGCAGGCGCAGCGAGCCCTCCGCGTCACCGCCCTGCGCCCGGTAGACCGGCTCCAGCGAGGCCACCTCGGCCCGCAGCCCGGCCAGTGCCGCCTGACGGCGGCCCAGCTCGGCCTCCGCGATGCGCAGCCGCGCCTCCTCCCGTCCGGTCAGCCGGGCGGCCGCCGACTCCGGGCCGACCGCCACGAAGCACCCCGGGCCGGCTCCCGGGCGGCGGACCAGCAGGCACAGCGCGGCCAGCCGGTCGACGGCCGCCCGGCAGCGCGCCTCGCCGAGCCCGAGGTCGGCGGAGATCCGCGCCAGGTCGGCGGGCTCGACCTGCCGGTGCCGCACGGCCCACTCGTAGACCGACCGCGCCTCGCGATCGAGCAGGGCCTCCCGCCCCGACGACCGGACCGTGTCCGCATTCACCGGATTCATCCACCCCTCCTCAGTCGGCCAACATCTTCCTGTCCCCCTGATCCCCTGGCGGTCGCCGCCGCCGGTGACGACGATCGAACAACCGCTCCGGGGCCGACCGGCCGCCGGCGGTGACCGTCGACTGCCACCAGCTGTCAAGAGGGCTGTCATGAAAGAACGTGGAACCGTCCGCCTGGCGTTCACGCCGCGCACACCGGGAGCCCCACCGGGCTCCGTCCCGGGCCCCGCCGTCCCCCCTGCCTCCGCCGGCCCCGCCGGCCCCGCCGTACGGGCTGCCACCGCCGACGGGCCGGGCGACGGCACCGTCACCTTCCACGACTGGGCCGTCCGCGGCGGGCGGCCCGCGCCGGTGCGGACCGCCCCCGGGCCGACCGCCCGTCCGCGGTGGGCCGACCGGTCCTGGACGGCCGCGCACGCGGTCCACGGGCTGCCGGGGGCCGACGCGCCCGCCGGGCGGCCGCAGCTGCCGCCGGACCCGGGCCCCGTGCGGGCGGTGGTCGGCGACCGGCTGCAGCGGGCCCGCCGGGAGGTCTTCCTCTGCTGCCCCGGCGGCGACCCGACGGCGGCCGCGCTGGCCGATCTCGTCCTGGCCGAACTGCCGCGCACCGACCGGACCCTGAGGGTCCGGATCGTCCACCAGCACCCCGCACGCTTCCACCTGCCCACCCAGCGCCAGGCCCGCGCCGCGGAACGCTCCGGCGCCGAGGTGCGGACCACCGGGGAGAGCTGCGGCCCGCTGCTGGTCGTCGACCGGGAGAGCGCCTTCCTGCCGGAGCGGGGGCGGCCCGACGGGCTGGTGCTGGTGGAACAGCCCTCGGTGGTGGCCCACCTGGCCGACTCCTTCGAGACGCTCTGGCACCAGGGCGAGGCCTTCCGCAGCGGCCCGGCCGCCGCCCGCGCCGTCTCCGACGAGCTGCGGGCGACGATCCTGCGGCTGCTCGCCGACGGGCTGAAGGACGAGGTCATCGCCCGCCGGCTCGGCCTCTCGCTGCGCAACTGCCGGCGGCACATCGCCGGCCTCTACAGCTCGCTGGGCGCCGACAGCCGGTTCCAGGCGGGCGTGCTGGCGGAGCGCCACGGCCTGACCGGGAACGCGTCGGCCGCCGGGCCCGCCGCCCGGCGGGAGCGGGTGCACCTGCTGCCCTGACCACCCGTGACCGAACGGCACCACGCCCACGGCCGACCGGCGACAGACCCGGCGACCCGCAACCGGCGACGCGCCCGGCGACACACGGCCGTCACGTTCCCCCCGGATACTCGGTCGGGTACGTCCGCCCGCACCCGGCACGACGGAGGCCCCGCGCATGACCGCCACCCCCGACCGCCCCGACTTCCTGCTGGTCCACGGCGCCTGGCACGGCTCCTGGTGTTGGGACCCGGTGCGCGCCGCCCTGGCCGCCGACGGCTGGCGCTCCCACGCCGTGGACCTGCCCAGCGCCGCCCGTCCGGTGGGCCTGGCGCAGGACGCCGCCGAGATCCGCGACCGGCTGCGACGGATCGACGGCCCGGTGGTGGTGGTCTCCCACTCCTACGGCGGCGCCCCCGCCACCGAGGCGATCGCGGGCGCCGCCAACGTGGTGCGGGCCGTGTACCTCGCCGCCTTCCAACTGGACGCGGGCGAGAGCGTGGCCTCCTTCCTGGGCAACCCGGCACCGCACGCCCCCTCCGGCCGGATCGCGCCGAGCCCCGACGTCCGTCGGCTGCACTACGCCGACGTGCCCGCCGCCGACGCCGAACGCGCCGCGGCCCGGCTGACCCCGCAGAGCGCCCGCTCCTTCTCCGATCCGGTGACGACGGCGGGCTGGCGTACGGTGCCCTCCAGCTACGTGGTCTGCGAGCAGGACCAGGCCCTCGTGCCGACCGACCAGCGGGAGCTCGCCTCCCGCGCCGACACCGTCCACCGACTGCCCAGCAGCCACGCCCCGTTCCTGTCCATGCCGGGGGAGCTGGCCGGGCTGCTGGCGCGGATCGCCGTGGCCGGCTGAGGGGCGTCGGAGGGCTGTCGTCCGCGGCCGGGGCGCGGTCGGGGCCGGGGGGCCGTCGCCGCTGGTCAGCCGGGTGCCCGTGCGCAGGGTGATCGACATCAGGTCGCCGGCCTCCCCGCATCTCCCGGGAGGAGGTCGTCGCCACGGCCCGCCGGATCGTGGACGAGGAGGGCGTCGGACGGCTGACCATGCGCCGGCTGGCCACCGAGGTCGGCAGCACGCCGATGGCCCTCTACCACCACGTCCGCGACAAGGAGGAACTGCTCGTCCTGCTGCTGGACGACTACGCCGAGCGGGCGCTGCGCCCCACCGCCCTGCCGGCCGAGCCGCGCGAGCGGGTCCTCGCCGCCGCGACCGCCATCCACGAGGCGCTCGCCGCCTGCCCGTGGATCGTGGAGGTGCCGACCGGGGACAGCCTGATGTCCGCCCACTCACTGTGGTTCGTCGAGCAGATCGTCGACGGCCTGCTCGCCTGCGGCCTGTCGCCGGAACGGGCCGTCCAGGGCTACCGCGCGGTCTGGTACTACACCGCCGGCGAGATCATGGTCCGCGCCGCGGCGGCCCGCCGCCCCGCCGACGACGAGCGCCCCACCCACCGGCAGCAGGTCTTCGCCGGCCTCGACCCGGACCGGCTCCCCCGCCTGGCCGCACTCGCCGACCGCTGGGCGCCGCTCACCGCCCCGGACACCTACCGCGACGGCCTCGGCGCCCTGGTGGACGGCCTGCTCGCGGCCCGCTGAGCGAGACCCCGCGCCCCTCCGCCCCTCTTCCTCCTCGCCCCTCTTCCCCCGTCTCCCTCCCCTCTCCCTCTCCCTCAGCCGTTGCCGAGGAAGCCGAGCGCCCCCGCCGCGCACACCCCGCCGGCCCCCAGGAACACCGGCGTCAGCACCTTGATCTCCACCCAGCTGCCGGCCCGGAACCGCATGGCCTTCGGCGGTCCGACCGGGTACCAGCGCCGCCGCCCGATCGGGATCGGCCACAGCACCGGGCAGCCCGAGACGGTCAGCGCGTCGCCGAGGCAGTGCACCAGCGCGCCGAGCGCGATCGGCAGCCCGATCCAGAGGTACTGCTGCCCGGGCTCCTCGAACAGCCACTGCGAGCCGTTGCCGGGCTTGTCGAGGACCTCCGCGAGCATCCACGCGCTGGTCGCCCCCAGCAGCCACACCAGGACGTCACTGGAGACCCTGGCGTGCCGCCACAACAGGCCCTCGATCGCCAGCACCATGTGCACGAACAGCACCACCAGCACGCCCCAGCGCCCGCCGAAGCCGGCCACCGCCGCGGCGCCCGCCCCGCACAGCACCGCCCAGAGCCAGGTGTGCGTCAGCGTCCGGTGGCCGCCCGAGCGGCGCGGGTCGCCCTTGCCCCTGGTGGCCTTGTACACCGCGTGCGAGAGGTTGTCGATCACCTCGCAGAGCACCCGGGACACCGGCCCGAACGCCCGGGATATCGTCGCCGCCTTGTGGTCCAGGTCCGGCGCCAGCGCCGCGCCCGCGCAGATCAGCGCCCCCGCGAGCAGGACCGGCCAGGGCATCGGCTCCCCCATCCCGGCCGCCACCGCGCCCACCCCCAGCCACGCGGCCGCACCCGACAGCGAATGCGCCGGTCCCATCATGTCCGTACACCACCGATCCCATCAGCACCGTCCTCACCGCGAGGACCTGACATCACGGCAGCCTATCCGTCCAAGATCACCGGGCTCGCCCCCGTCCCGAGCCGATCAGGCCAGGGCCTTCTCCAGGGCGGCGAGGTAGCTGCGCATCATGTGGTCGCGGACGCCCTCGCCGTCCGGGGCGAACGCCGCCGCGCCCAGGCCCTTCGCACGGTCGGTCAGCCCGGAGACCAGCCCGGCCTTCTCCCGGACCCGACCCGCCGAGTCGATGTGGCGCAGCGCCTGGACGTGTGTGAAGGCCGGCTCCGGCGGCATCTCGGGCACGATGTCGTTGCCGTGGACGAAGCGGTAGGTGCGCCCCGCCAGGCCCTTGTCGTAGGCGGCGGCGAGCAGCCGGTCGCAGGTCCGCGGCTGGCCGAAGGTGTAGACGCCGTCGGCCGCCAGCCGCGGGTCCTCCAGGTCCAGCCGGGCGGCGGCGAGCATGGCGAGGGCGCCGCCGAGGCTGTGGCCTGGTGAACCACACGCTCTGGTCACCGGTCCGCAGGTCGGCGAGGGCCTTGGCGACGTCGGGGAAGACCGACTCCAGAGCCACGGCGGGGTGGTGGTGTCGGTCAGCCAGTCCCGGATCTGCGCGGGCTCGGTGCCGCGGAAGGCAGTGACGATCATGTCGTCGGCGGCCATCGTGTAGGCCTGGGTGTCCTGCAACGGGAACGGCGGGGTGAAGGTCGTCCGGTGGTGGCGCACCGCCCCGAAGCCCCAGGCGCGGGCCTGCCGCTCGATCGTGGCCTCGTCCTTGTACGCGAGGTCGGCGGCCTTCGCCATCCAGTACGCGTGCTCAAGGCTGCAACCGGTGGCGCTCCGGTCGAGAACGGTGGGTACGGCCATGGGGGCTTCTCCTGTCACGTCCGTCGGGCTGATCGGCCCCAGCACCCGCCCGGCGCCGCCACCCTCACCGGGCGCCCACCGCAACGACCCGGTGACCACCAGCGACGCTCCCCCCGCCCACCGCCCCGCCACGCCACCCCGCACCCCGCCCTGCGGCCACCCGCAGGCCCGGCCCCACCAACTGCAGTCCCCGACACGCGAGCTGACCCTCGGACACGAGCACCGGATGGCCACCCCCGAGCCGCCCATGGCACGATGTGCGGACGCTCCTTGGCAACTCAACACCTCGCCCGACATCCACCCCAGCACCGGCTGCGCGATAGTCAAGAAACAGCAAAGCCACCGCTGCACCGCAGGTCAGGAAGAGTCCTCCCCGCACCCGCGGGGGTCAGCCGAGGTCGAGAAGGCGGGGCCGGCGCACGGGTTCGTCCTCCCCGCACCCGCGGGGGTCAGCCGTTGCGGGCGGCGGCCGCGGCTTCGGTGGTGAGGTCCTCCCCGCACCCGCGGGGGTCAGCCTCCTGCATCATGAGTTTCGTCCTCGGCTTGTACGTCCTCCCCGCACCCGCGGGGGTCAGCCGCGGCGGGCGAGCCGGTTGACCAGGTACAGGCCGTCCTCCCCGCACCCGCGGGGGTCAGCCGCGTTGGTGGCGTCTTCTGCGGATACCTTGATGGTCCTCCCCGCACCCGCGGGGGTCAGCCGGCGACCGGGCGCTTGGCGAGCAACGGGTTCGTGTCCTCCCCGCACCCGCGGGGGTCAGCCGGCGTGTACTGCGTTCCGTTCACCGGGATCAGCGTCCTCCCCGCACCCGCGGGGGTCAGCCGGTGGCGGTGCACGTTGTCACGCCCAGCTGCGCGTCCTCCCCACACCCGCGGGGGTCAGCCGCGGCAATCGAGGCGTCGCAGGCTGCCGGGGTGGTCCTCCCCGCACCCGCGGGGGTCAGCCGCCGTCGAACAGGCTCAGGCCCGCGCGCCCCGGGTCCTCCCCGCACCCGCGGGGGTCAGCCGCACGGAAAATCAGACGACCCCTCTCCTGGCCCGTCCTCCCCGCACCCGCGGGGGTCAGCCGTCCGTAGTAGTACCAAGGGGCCCGTCCACCAGGTCCTCCCCGCACCCGCGGGGGTCAGCCGGGGTGTTTCCGGGGGACCGGCGATGGGCTCGTGTCCTCCCCGCACCCGCGGGGGTCAGCCGGACCGCCCATGAGCGCCACACCCACCACCGCCGTCCTCCCCGCACCCGCGGGGGTCAGCCGCAGATGCCCACCTCCAGGTTGTCGCGGACCGCGTCCTCCCCGCACCCGCGGGGGTCAGCCGCACCTGGAGCGTCCAGCGAGCAGCCTCCAGCAGTCCTCCCCGCACCCGCGGGGGTCAGCCGACCGACGAGGAGATCATGGAGGCCGAGAGCCGGTCCTCCCCGCACCCGGGGGGGGTCAGCCGTCCTCGCCCTGTTGCCGGCCGGGCCGCCGACGGTCCTCCCCGCACCCGCGGGGGTCAGCCGCGGTCTAGGGCGGCGTTCACGGCGTTCACGGCGTCCTCCCCGCACCCGCGGGGGTCAGCCGTCCCCCTTGCTCGCCGATCTCCTGACCAAGGAGTCCTCCCCGCACCCGCGGGGGTCAGCCGCGGGCCGACGAGGCGCGGAGGGGATCTACGAGGTCCTCCCCGCACCCACGGGGGTCAGCCGAGCCGGCCCACGGTGTCGGGGGCGTTGTTGAGGTCCTCCCCGCACCCGCGGGGGTCAGCCGGCGAGTTCCGCGAACTCCTCGGGCGTTGCGGCGTCCTCCCCGCACCCGCGGGGGTCAGCCGATCGCGGACTGCCCGGAGAGCGGTGCCGGATCGTCCTCCCCGCACCCGCGGGGGACAACCGCCGGGGTTGGCGTCGAGGTCGGCCCAGGTCGCGTCCTCCCCGCACCCGCGGGGGTCAGCCGGAGCTGCGCGCTCGCCGGGCCGAGCTCAAGGAGTCCTCCCCGCACCCGCGGGGGTCAGCCGCCGCCGAGATCGGCACGGAGATCGAAGACTTCGTCCTCCTCGCACCCGCGGGGGTCAGCCGCGGGCAGCACGGTCGGTTGCGGTGGTGGTCACGTCCTCCCCGCACCCGCGGGGGTCAGCCGCCCGACGAGTGGCACGACACCTACGAAGAGCAGTCCTCCCCGCACCCGCGGGGGTCAGCCGTCGCACCACCACAGGCCAGCGGTCTTGCCGTCCGTCCTCCCCGCACCCGCGGGGGTCAGCCGTCCTGCGGGGTCATGCAGGGCGGCGGTGGCCGTCCTCCCCGCACCCGCGGGGGTCAGCCGCCGAGCAGCTGCTCACCGACGCGAAGGCGCGCGTCCTCTCCGCACCCGCGGGGGTCAGGCGCTGGTCGCCACCAGGGCGTTGCGGTACGGGCTGTCCTCCCCGCACCCGCGGGGGTCAGCCGCAGACCGCCGAGTGGCCGCGCTAGGCCGGCATGCCCTCCCCGCACCCGCGGGGGTCAGCCGGAGCCGGGGAAGGTGCCGCGCATTGCCGCCGGGCCCTCCCCGCACCCCGCGGGCCCAGTCGGCCTTGGGCCGCGCGCGGCGCTGTTCGCCGGGCGCGGCTCGTCGTCCCCGGCCGACCGTGCCGCCGGGACCCGTCCGTTCCCCGCCCGTCGTCCCGGACTGTGGCGCGCCTACGGTCCTGCGGCCTCCCCGCCGTGGGCCGCGGGCTGGACGGCGGTCATCGCGACCAGGGTCAGCCCGTCGAAGTCCACCGGCTTCCGTCGCTGCTCACCCGCTGTCCGGAGCTCGAAGCCCTGTTCGTTGGCCGCGGCGTGGACCAGCACCGCCACGCCGCTGCCGACGCAGCCGCTGACGGCCTGCCAGAGTTCCTCGCGGACCTTGGCGGAGATGGTGCCGACGTACAGCTGCGGGGTGACCTCGATGAGCCAGCGGGTGAGGGCGCCGCGTACGTGGTCGGGGACGGCCGTGGCGGACAGGACGGTCATGGCTGCCATCGGCGCTCCCCGACGGGCCGCGGCGGCGCGGAACGGCGAGTCCTCACAGCAGCTCCTCCCCCGCGTAGTTGACCCCGCCCGGGATCGCGCCGGAGACCGGGTCCCAGAGGTCGACGAGCTGCTCCTCGGGATCGGGGACGGCGATGTCCTGGTCCGGGGCGAGCAGCCGCTGGATGTCGGTCACGATGCGCGGCAGCAGGCGGAACAGGCGCAGCCCGTCGCGGAAACCGCGCCGGGCGTCGGCTTCCGGTTGGGGCGAGGCGTGCAGGGAGAAGGCGAGCGGGATGGTGAGTTCGGCCTTGTACAGGTCGGCGATGTCGTAGACGAAGGCCTGCTGGTTGCCGCTGTGGACGAACCCGAGGGCCGGTGAGCAGCCGAGGGCGAGGACGGCCGCGTGGACGATGCCGTAGAGGCAGGTGTTGGCGGCCGACAGCGCGAGGTTGACAGGGTCCTGCTGGTCCCAGGAGTTCGGGTCGTAGTTGCGGCGGAACCGGCCGATGCGGTGCTGCTGGGCGAGCAGGCGGTAGTGGGCCTTGACCCGCTGGCCCTCCAGGCCGCGCAGCTGCGCGAGGCCGCTGCCGGCCGGGGCGGTGCCGCCGCCGAAGCGCTGCTCGTACATGGCGGTGGCGACGGCCAGCCGGGAGCTGTCGTCCGCCCAGGCACGGGCCTGGCGTTCGAGCCAGGTGGTGGTGAGGGATTCCGGCACGGTGGCGGCGTAGCAGCGGACGCCACCGGACCCGGCGATGACGACGGTGGTGCCGTGCCGGGCGAGGGTGGACAGGGCCCGGGCGGTGATGGAGGTCCCGGGGCCGAGCAGGACGCAGCCGAGGGCCGCGGTGGGGAGGTAGACGGTCTCGGTGCCGCGGTGGGGGCTGGTGACTTCGGCGCAGACCCCGGTGTCGTCCTGGACGACGCGGACGATGTCGAGGTAGAGGAAGGAGAGGGAGTCCGCGATCCGGGGCAGCATCGCGACAGTGGGGGCGGCCAGTTTGCGCCGGGCCCAGCCGGGGTCGGGGCGGCGGCCGGTCACTGCGGCCCCCGTTGCGGGGCGATGCTCAGCAGGCCGCAGCCGTAGGCCTTGCCCTTGCCGATGCCTTCGGTGAGGCGGGTGCGCAGGCGGTCGGCGTCGGTGATGACGGCGGTGCCCTCGAACAGGACGCGGTCGTGCCGGACGGGCCGCTGGTCGCTTCGCCGGTTGCCCTTCGCGGCTTCGAGCGGGCTGGAGTGGAGGGTGCCGACGGCCAGGCCGGAGGATTCGGCCTGGCGGGCCCACCACTCGTCGGCTGCCGTGCCCCGGAGCGGGACGACGGCCTTGAGCCGGTAGAGCTCGCGGGTGGTCCGGGTGGGCCGGCGGATGGGGTTGGCGGCGATGCGGTAGCGGATGTGCAGTCCGGGCCGGAGGGCGTCGAGGAGCGGGGCGAGCGGCTTGGTCACGGCCTGGCCGTATCCGGCGGGGAGCCGGTCGAGGTCGGGCCGGCGGGCGCTCTGCAGGAGGATCCGGTCACCGGCGGCGGTGGACTCGGTGCGGAAGAGCACGCCGAGTCGGCGACGCGGCTCGTCGTCGGCGACGTGGTCGGGGAACAGCGACATCAGGCGGTGGTGCAGGTCGACGGCGCCCGAGGTGTCGCGGCGGGCGTCACGGCTGCGCGGGTCCGGGGTGATGCGGGTCAGCCAGAGGGTCATGCGGGGATGCTTTCGGGGCGGGTGGTGTGCTGGTCGAGGTAGTCGCCGACGGCGCTCAGGTAGCCGGCGGCCAGGCCCCGGCAGCGGTCGGCGGGCAGGGTGAGGGTGCGCTGGTAGCGCGGGCGGGCGCGGTAGGACCGCCGCCGGGGGTGGAAGTCGAGCGGGTCGTCGGTGACCTCTCCGGCCGGGGCGCTGCCGTCGTCGTTCCCGGCCTGGGGGTGGTCTCCGAGGCGGTCGAGCGGCTGGTCCCCGTGGAAGACGACGTCGACGTCCCTGGCGCCGCTGGGGGCCGGGCGGGCGATCGGCAGGTGGACGAGGTGGTGCAGCGGGTCGTCGACGAGACCGAGCAGCAGCGGGCCTTCCGGCGGGCAGGAGCGGCGCCCGAGGTACGGGGGCCAGTGCGGGTTCCGCAGCGCCTGCGCCCACTCCTCCAGGTGATCGGGGGCAGCCGTGACGACTGCGGTGAAGGCGGCGTCGGCGAGGTAGTAGCGGTGGGACAGAAGGGTGGCGGTGGCCCCTGAGCGCTTCTTCCCCTCGGCGGTGGTGACCGTACGGGCGGCGGGCAGGCCGCCACCGACGGTGTGCAGGTCGCGCAGGACGACGCCGGGGCGGTCGGTGCGGACGGTCAGCGAGAGGGTGGCGAGGGGGCCGATCGCCTCGTCCCGCTTCCTGCCCAGGGCGGCGGCGAGCAGGCCGATGACGCCGGAGCGGGTAGGGAAGCGGGCGGTGTCGCGTTCGTTGAACCTGCTGTTCTCGCCCCAGGACTGCAGCGGCGCGGCGAAGCGCAGCAGCAGTCCCCGGGCTTCCGTGGTGACGGGGCTCATACGCCGGCCCCGGCGGGGACGGTGCCGAAGGCCGCGTCGACGGCGGTCTCGATGAGCTGCGGGAAGGAGTCGATCCGGGTGCCGAGGCCGTCGAGGTCCTTGTCCTCCAGGCCGGCCCAGGCGGCGGCGACGGCGCCGCGCCGACCGAGGAGCCTGTTGGCGGCGGTGGCGTAGCGGGCGAGGGCGGCTCGGGAGGCGGGGCCGTAGCCGCCGCTCTCGTGGGAGGGGACGGGCTGTTCGAAGGCGGCGGCGTAGGAGAGCGGCCGGTCGCTGCGGACGGCGATGTGGGCCAGGTCGGGGATGGTGTGGGGGGCGGTGGCGGTCTTCTTCGCGCGCGGGAGGGAGAGGATGAAGGCCTCGGCGAAGCCGGCGGCCAGCTCGCGGGCGGCTCCGCGGTCACCGCCGAGGTTGGCTTCGAGGTCGGCGAGGTCGACGGTGGCGTAGCGGTAGAAGACTCCGGCGCTGAACTCGGCGTGGCCCATGTGGGCGCTGCCGGTGGTGTCGCCCCAGGCGGAGGTGACGTCGTCGACGGCTGAGAAGTAGTCCAACTCGACGTCGGTGCCGTGGGTGGTGAGGGCGTGGGCGACCTGCACGGCGCCGTCCACCCCGGCGTCGTCGACCTCTGCGAGCATCCGGCCGAAGAGGTTGATGACGCCGTTGCGACTGCGGAGGATCGCGTCGACGGCCTCCTTGGGCAGGACGCTCTTGTCGACGGCCTTCCTGATGTCCTTCGCGCCTTCGAGCTCGGCACGGTGTTCCTCGGCGAGGGCGGCGAGTTCGGCGACGGCGGTCTCGGGCACGTACACCATGGCGTTGGTGGTGATGACGGGCGAGTCCTTGTCCGTCTCGAACTTGATGCTGCTGCCGGCCGCGACGTGCTGGCCCGCCCGCTGGGCCAGACCGGTGGGCCAGCCGTGCTCCTCCTCGAGGAGGCGGGTGACGCGGGCGCCGATGCGGCGGGTGCGCAGGGCCCGCTCGCCAAAGCTGTCCTGGAAGTACTCGCGGACGGCGCGCTTCCAGGACTGGCTGCTGACCCGGGTGCGCTCGGTGTCGCCGTAGCGGACCGTCTTGACGGAGTTGTTGTCGTCCCGGTTGAGGTTGGCGAACGGGACGCTCTGGACGACGTGGATGTCGAGGAATCGGGCGGTGGTGCGGTCGGGGCCGGGCATGCTCTGCTCCTTGGGGTGTCGGGTTCGTGGGTACGGAGTCGGGACCGCGGTCAGGCTTGCGGGTCGGTACCGTCGTCGGCGTCGTCGGCGGTGTCGTTGTCGTCCCGCTCCCGGGCCCGGCGCTCGCCGTCCTCCTGCAGGGCCCGGTGGTAGTCCTGGAGCCAGGTCCGTTTGACGGCGCCGGAGCGGCGCCGCCACTGGCAGAGGTCGATGAGGAGCCGGGCCCAGTCGATCTCCACGTCGCTGCCGCGGAGTTGGCGGACGGCCCCGGGCAGGTGGCGGTGCAGCCCGTCGACGCTCTGGCGGGTCAGCAGGTTGAGGCGGGTCTCGGCCGAGGACTCGCGCAGGCCGCCTCCCTGGCCCCCCTTGAGTACGCCGTCGGCGAAGGCCCGGCCGAGGCTGCGCGACGGGATCCGCTTCGCGCTGGCCGGGTCCGTGCCCTCCACGACCTCGGTCGGATCGCCGGGGACGACCGGCACCGCCTCGGCGCCCTCCGCCGTCTCGCCCTCCGCCGTCCCACCCTCCTTCGGCGCGGTGCCCTTCTTCGACGCCTCCGCCTTCGCGGCGGCGTACTGGTCCCGGCGCTGCGCCGCGATCAGCGACGCGACGGTGTAGAACGCGCGTTGGACGTCGCGGCTGCGCGCCTGCTCGTCGTTCAGCCAGGAGGCCACGAAGCGGTGCATGAACGGCACGGCGTCCAGGTCCTTGCCCACGCCGCGTCGCAGCGCGGCGCGTACCCCGGGGTCGTCGTGGCTGCGCTGGTCGATCCTCGCGGCGAACGCCCGGGCCCGCCCCAGCGAGGGGACCAGGGCGGACTCCTTCGCCGGTCGCACCGTGTCGTCCCCGGGCCTGGCCGGGCCCGGGATGGCAGTGGTGTTGCTCACGTGTCCTCCGTGCTCGTGGTACGGCTCGCGGTGCCGCCGCTCCTGGCGGGGGACTTCACCGGCCCGCCGAACAGCTCGACGCGGGCCCTGATGCAGGCCTTGGCTCCGCGGTTGGTCCCCAGGGCGCCGTGGGTGACGGTGTCGTAGGCCCGCTCCGCGAGGATGCGGAAGGCCGCGGCGGCACCGTCGAAGTCGCGTTCGCCGAGACGCTTCCAGAACTCGGCCTCGGCGGCGGGCCAGTAGTGGGCCGCCGCGTCGACGGCCCACGTGCAGTCGCGGATCTTGGGCGCCTCGGTGAAGGCGGTCCAGGCCTTCTTGACGGCCCGGTCGAGGCGCTCGCCGTACCGCTCACCCCACACGCGCAGGCGGCCGATCTCGACGGCGATCGTGAGTTCCTCCTCCTTCGCGAGACCGAGTACGGGCGGTGTCAGGGCATCGACGAACTGGATGTCCTTGGCCTGCCCGTCCTGCTCGAACCCGAGCGCGTGCACCCGCAGGTCCTCCGAGACGTCCAGGGCCGTCCTGAACACGGTGGGACGCCGGGGCTTCGCGCTGCCGGCCGGGTCCTCCAGCAGCAGTGCGTCCAGGTCCCGCCACAGGGCGCGGTGCGAATCGGCGGGCCGCGGGTAGGTGTTGCCCTGTCTGCTGGTCTGCCAGATCAGGTACGGATCGCCCTCGCGGGAGATCTTGTCGCGGTAGGCCCAGGTGATGAACGCGTCCTTGACGAACGTGCCGGTGTCGTCCGGCACGAGCAGCAGCGCGTGCTGCGAACGGGCGGTGAGCTCCGCACACGGCCCCGTCAGGGGCGGCGGGGCGGCGAGCGGGTCAGGCAGCGCCTCCCACTCCCACGGGCAGAGGTCGGTGCCGCGGCGGACGTCCTGGCCGGGTTCGGGGAGCCCGGCCAGGAGCGTCTCGAAGAGCGTCTCCCCCTCCGGGTGGTAGGAGAGCGTGCTGCGCAGCGGGCCGGCCTTGCTTCCCGCGTCCCTGACGTCGCCGACGGTCCGGCTGGAACAGCGTCCGGAGGGTCCGTAGTAGTGCCACACCAGCAGGTGCAGGACGGCCTGGGCCGGGGTGGGGAGTTCGGGTGCGGCGCTGTTGACGTGCTGGAACCAGGAGTGGTTGTTGCCGGAGGGGCGGGTGGTGACGAGCTTGTCGACTCCGGCTGTGTTCGCCGGATCGCACTGCTCGCTCAGCCGGGGATCCTGGAGGAAGGGTCGCGAGGCGTCGAACAGGTCGAAGCGGTCGCGGTGGTGCGCCGTGTACGCCGCGACCCGCTCCGGGTCGAACCGGCCCTCATCGACCAGCGCGAGGCGCCGACTCGGCCAGTCGGCGGGGCCGGACTCGTCGAGGCAGGCCTGATCGAGCCCGGTCATCCGGGCGGTCACGGCGTACAGGACGCGGTAGAGCGCGGACAGCACCGGCGGGATCTCGATCGCGATCCGCTCGATCTCGTGTGCGCGCAGCAGGAGTTCGCTCAGGCCCACCGCCGGCGGGTGGGACGCCTCCCGGTCCGTTTCGTCGTCGGCCCCTCCCGGAGGCGGACCCCATCGGACGGGGATCCAGGCTTCGTCGAAGAGGTTGTAGGCAGGTGGTGCGGATGTCATGCGGCCTCCGGCGAGGCAGGTGCGGATGATCACAGGATGGGTAGGCTTTGCCCCGTCCCCGCGCACGAGCGGGGGTGAACCGTACGGCGCTTAGGAAGAGCCGTGCAGGTGGTCCGGTTCCCCGCGCAGGCGGGGGTCCCACTGCATCCGGGCGGACTTTCCCCCCGCCTGGATGCAGCACTGCCAAGGTATCGCCAAGTACGGTGCTTATGACGTCAGTTCTCCGAAATTCCCACGTTCGAGTACTCGATCCGCCGCTCCGCCAGTCGGGCCGTCCAGCGTTCGCCGTCCCAGCGGAAGCGCAGCAGGACGAGGTCCGCCAGCAGGGGCCGGTCGCGCCAGCCCCTCGGAACGGCGTCGTCGTCGGTGCGCCCGAGGAGCCAGCGCCCGGGCAGCGGCACGCTGTGCCGCATGATCAGCGCGATGTCGTCCCTCGTCGGTGCGGCCTTGGCCGGGGGCAGCGGTACATGGCGGTCCGGGGCGAGGCTCCACCGCCCGTCCTCCCGTTCGAAGACGCACACCGCCCGCCCGCTGTCGGCGCCCAGCCGGGTGGTGAGCAGGTCCTCGGTGATGCCGAGCCCGCGGTCGCTGAGGGGGGACAGGTCGTCGCGGACGTCGTAGGGCGAACCGATGCCGGTCAGGCCGGCGAGCTGCGCCTCGGCGGCCGCCGAGGCGATGCGCTCGGCGTCCATCCGTCGAAGCTCCTGCGCCGCGGCCTTGCCCAAGCCCGCGCCGAAGTCCTCGGCGTACACCTCGTCCACGAGCCGCTGGACGTCCCCGGGCACCTCGATCGCGCCCCCGGCCTGCTGACGGAGCAACAGACTCGTGCGGCGCAGCAGGGAGGCGTCGTAGACGGTGCCCCAGGAACGGGGCGCCACCACCTCGCCGTTGTCGTCGAGCGGCTCCAACACGATCATGCGCGGCTCGGTGGGCCGGCCCGTCCACGCCGGACGGTCGGAACGCTCGTGGCGCTTGCCGCGGCCGGCCCGCTGAAGCAACTGCGCGAGCGGGGCGAGATCGGAGACGATGAGGTCGAAGTCCAGATCGAGGGACTGCTCGACGATCTGGGTGGCCACCAGGATCGAGCCCGCGCGCGGCGCGGCCGCCGCCGCTTCGTCGGCCGGCTTCCCGTAGGCGGACTCGCACTCGGCGGTGATGCGCTGCCGCTCGTGCGCGGGGAACCGGGAGTGCAACAACCGCAACCCTCCCGCACGGGCCGCTACTTCGGGCAGCACGGACCGCAGGTAGCGGTAGGTCCGCTGGGCCTCGTCCACGGTCGTGCAGCAGACGAGCACGCAGCCGCCCTCGGCCGCGACCGGCGCGAGGATCTCACGCAGTGCCGCACGCCGTCCCGGCCGTCCCTGCTCCGCCGCGCCGTCTGCCTCCCGGACGTCCCAGCGCACCTGGCGGGTCTCCACCCGCAGGGTGCGGGCCCGGCTGCTGCCGACCTCGCGGGGCTCGGACACCCTGCCGTCCTCCGCGCTCACGAAGAGCCACCCGGGGTAGCGGGGCTCGACGGCGCCGGGTTCCCTGAAGCCGGCACCGCGGCGGTAGGCGTCGACGAGTGACGAGGCCGCCGCTCCGGTCAGCGTCGCCGACAGCAGCACCACCGGGGCTCCGAACGCGCCGAGCCACTCCAGCAGCCGTACCAGCAGGCTGTGCATCCAGGGGCCGTAGGCGTGCGCCTCATCCACCACCAACACCTTGTTCGACAGGCCGAACAGCCGGAGGAACCCGTAGCGGACGGGCAGCACCCCGGTGAGCGCCTGGTCGACGGTGCCGTTGGCGAGCGGCGCGAACAGACCGCGCCGCCCGGTGCGCAGCCACCGGCCGGCCTCGGTGTCCGCGAGCACGGCCGTCCCGTCCGACAACTCCTGTGCAGGGGCGTAGTCCGGGCTCAGCCAGGCCATGCTGTGCAGCAGGGTGAGCGCCCGATCCCCCTCGACGTTGGCCTCCGCGAACCTGCGGACCCGGGTGAACATCGCGTCCGCCGTGGCCATCGTCGGCAGCGCGAAGTAGACCCCGGCAGCCCCGGCCGCCCGTGCCATCACGGACGTGGCGTGCAGGGCGGTCTCGGTCTTGCCGTCCCCCGTAGGCGCCGTGACCAACAACAGCCCCGGGCCGTCCACCTCGACGGGCAGGTGCTCGGCGACGTCGGCCTGGAGCTTGTTCGGGGCGAACGGGAACTGCCCTTCGAACGGCTTGTCCGGAAAGACCGCCCGGCCGAGCCCCGCCGCCCGCACCCACCCCGGCGCGGCGGCGCAGGCCACCCGGAAGTGGTCGGCGAGATCCGCGTCTCCGGCCTTCCAGCCCTCCGCCGGCATCCGCGGCTCGATGACGTCGACCGGGCTGGCCAGCCAGTCGGCCACCACGACGAGCCCCGCGACCACCACCGCCAACTCCCCGGGCAGCAGGGACTCCAGCGCCTTCTCGTCCCCGACCACCCGGCGGACCGCGTGCGCGTGGGCGAGCCGCTGCTGCCGCCACCCCTCCGCGGTCCCGAGACCGGGCTGGTAGCCAGAGGGGTTGACGACGTGCTTGGCCAGCAACGGCTCGGCGAAGCAGCCGTGGTGCCCACCGAGGAGCTGGGCGATCTGGTGGGCCGGCGACTGCCGCACCGGCCTGCGGAGCGGATAGCCGCACTGTTTGAAGAACTCGACCAGCCCCCAGTGCGTCGCCGTCTCGTGCCGCAGGAAGGCGCTGCGCCTCGCGGCCGGGTTGTCCTCCGCGTACTTCGGATCCCCCCGCAGTTCGGCGAACGCCGCGGGAACCTGCTGCTGGAAGTGGAGCGAGATCTTCCCGATGTCGTGCAACCCCGCCCACAGCACCACCATCGCCCGCGCCTCACCCTCCGAGGCCCCCACCACCCCGGCGATCCGCGCCCGCACGCGCTCGCCCAGGACGGCATCCCACAGCGCACCCGCAGCCGCCGCCGTGTCCAGCAGGTGGCAGATCACGGGGTAGGGCCCGGGCAAGCCGTCGCTCTTGCCCCACAGGCGAACATCCGGACCGGGATGGTCGGGCGCGCCAATGAGCGTGCTGTCAGTCATGACTGAAGCTCTATCAGCTACCACTGACAGCCCGGCACGGCCGACGGTTGACCGGCGGCAGAGCACCCGAGCAGGGCGGCGGCTCCTTGGGCGCATCCCCCGAGGCCAGCAGGGCCGGAGGCCTCGACGGGCGCCTCGCATAACGATTCCGGGACCCGGCAGCGACGACAACTTCCGCGTACGATGGACCCTTTGGGCTACTGCCAGCCCGGGACCGCACCCGGCCTTCGCCACCGAGGGCACAGTGCCGCGACGGGGACGACACCGGAGCCCACGCGGCCGGCCCGCGGACGTGACATCATTCGGAGGCTCCTTGACATCCCCACAGTCCGACGCCGCCGTGTCCCGGCTGGTCAAGCAACGGCAAAGCCACCGCTGCGCCGCAGGTCACGAAGCCTCCTCCCCGCACCCGCGGGGGTCAGCCGGTCAGTTCGACGGTCTCCCCGGCGGCGAGCCGCTCCTCCCCGCACCCGCGGGGGTCAGCCGACCGTGCTCTCCGAACGCACCGGCCCCGAGCGCTCCTCCCCGCACCCGCGGGGGTCAGCCGGTCGACCAAGCGCTGTGGGCGGCCGGGTTCGACTCCTCCCCGCACCCGCGGGGGTCAGCCGCACCGCGTGGAGAAGAAGGTCAAGGCGGCGACCTCCTCCCCGCACCCGCGGGGGTCAGCCGGCGATGGTGGGGAAGATCTTCTCCATGGCCGCCTCCTCCCCGCACCCGCGGGGGTCAGCCGCCCGGACCCGCCGGCGCGCCGGCCGCACGCCCCTCCTCCCCGCACCCGCGGGGGTCAGCCGAGACTGCGAACGACCCTTCCGTCCCTCCGTCCCTCCTCCCCGCACCCGCGGGGGTCAGCCGGCCGACCAGTACACGATGTCGGCCGGATCCACCTCCTCCCCGCACCCGCGGGGGTCAGCCGGACTCGGTGTGGTAGAGGTCGCCAGCGGTCCACTCCTCCCCGCACCCGCGGGGGTCAGCCGCCACCAGGCCGAAAGCCCAGCCCACCACGGTCCTCCTCCCCGCACCCGCGGGGGTCAGCCGAAGTCGTTCCCCGCGTCGATCGACTGCCGCACCTCCTCCCCGCACCCGCGGGGGTCAGCCATTGAGGGCGAACAACGACTTACCCGTTCCAGGCTCCTCCCCGCACCTGCGGGGGTCAGCCGCCCTTCAACGAGGGTTCCGGGGCACCGCCGCGCTCCTCCCCGCACCCGCGGGGGTCAGCCGTCCGGGTTGGTGCGGCGGACCTGCTCGGCGATGCTCCTCCCCGCACCCCCGGGGGTCAGCCGCATCCCGCCTGCCGCGTTGGGGGGCGAGGGCTCCTCCTCCCCGCACCCGCGGGCGTCAGCCGCCGTCGGTGCGTCCGGCTCCGAGGTGGTGGCCCTCCTCCCCGCACCCGCGGGGGTCAGCCGCCGAGGACGGACCCGGGGGTGGTGACGGCCGGCTCCTCCCCGCACCCCCGGGGGACAGCCGGTCAGCGCGCCGGGGCCGTTGCTGCCCCAGTAGTCCTCCCCGCACCCGCGGGGGTCAGCCGTCGATCACGCGGGTCCGGGCGGAGGGCGAGTTGTCCTCCCCGCACCCGCAGGGGTCAGCCGACGCGTTCGCGCCGATGGGGTGCTCCGACGTCCTCCTCCCCGCACCAGCGGAAGTCAGCCGTGTGCGGATCCCAGGTCTCCGTCCGTTCTGCCTTCTCCCACGCTTGCGGAGTCAGCCGGCCGTGGTCGATCGGGTGACCCGCAGGGCCGACTCCCCCCGCACCTGCCGGGGGTTAGCCGCTCGCGAGCAACGGCTGAGCCGGTTCCTGCGGCTCCGTTGCACGCGCGGAGGTCAACTGTGCCTCGCCCCCCAGCACACCCCACGCGAGCAGCCCGGTAGCCGTCTGACTCAGCACATCCGTTCGTTAGGAGGCCGACGGGCTGACCGACCCGCATCGAAGGCGAACTCAGCCACCTCGGACGACTGTTCCGTCAGGTACTCCAGCTTCTCCCGGCATGGACCGAGTCCTGCCTCGAGGAGGTCGACAGCCCGCCGGTCATGACGCCGTCCCAGAGACCGCCCTCCGGAACGGTCCAAACCGCCGTCAGCCCGCCGCGAGCAGGCGGGCGATGCGGTCCCGCACGCCGGCCGCCCGCAGGTCCTGGTACCCCGCGAGCAGGGTGAGCGCCTCCGCCCGGTGCTGCCGCGCCGTCCGCGGGTCGTCGGTGGACAGTGCCGCCGCCAAGGCGTCGAGGGCGAGGGCCTCGTGCCAGGCGTCGCCGAGGGCGTGGTGGGTGGCGGCGGCGCGGCGGAGGAAGGCGGCGGCGTCCGGGGCGCGGTCGAGGGCGCGATAGGTCTCGCCCGTGCCCTGCCAGGCGAGGGCTTCGCGGCTGCGGTCGCCGAGGCGGCGGTGGAGGACGGCGGCGCGCTGGTAGGAGTCGAGGGCTTCGGCGAGCTGCCCGTCCGCGCGCTGGGCGTCGCCGAGGGTGAGGAGCCAGAAGCCTTCCAGGCGGTGGTCGCGCAGGTTCAGGGCGATGTCGAGTGCGGCGTGCGCCGAGGCCAGTGCGCCGGCCTGGTCTCCGCCCTCGCGCCGGATGTCGCTCAACAGGCGCAGGGCGTTCCCCTCGCCCCGCTGGTTCTTCCGTGCGCGGTGGACTTCCAGCGCCCGGCCGACGGCGGTCTCGGCCTGCGGCAGGAGTCCGGCGCGGTAGTGGGCGCCGGCGAGGTTGGCGAGCGCGGTCGCCTCCCAGTGGTCCTCGCCCAATGACCGGAACGCGTTGAGCGCCTGCTCAAAGTGCTCTGCCGCGTCGTCCAGTTGCCGCCGGTGCAGGTGGACCAGGCCGATCAGGTTCAGCGAGTGCGCCTCGTTGAGCCGGTCGCCGAGTGCGCGCCACAGCTCCCGTGCGCTCCGGTGGTGCTCCAGGCTCTCGTCGAGGGCGTTGATCCGGGTGTGCGCCATGCCGAGGTCCGTGAGCAGCAGGACGCGGGCGGTGTCGTCGCCGAGGCGTTCGGCGGCCGCCAGCCCGAGCCGGCCCGCCACCGGCCAGTCCGCGCCCGGGGCGGAGGGGGCCTGGGCGTTCCATAGGACGGCGGCCAGGTGCCAGGTCCGCCGGTCCTCGCCCGCCACGGAGGCCGTGCGGACGGCCTGGAGGAGGTTGGCGCGTTCGCGTTCGGACCAGTCCACCGCGGCGTTGTAGTCGGTGAAGGCCGCCGGTCGTACCCCGTCGGACACGGGGTCCAGCGGCAGCCGGGCCTCGGCCGGCCGCAGCCACCGCTGGGCGGCGTCGGCGGTGTGCAGGTACCAGTCGAGGACGCGGCGCAGCGCGGCCTGCCGCTGTGCGGGCGACTCCTGCTGCTGGGCCTGGTCGGTGGCGTAGGCGCGCAGGAGGTCGTGGAACTGGTAGCGGTCCGGTGCGCTCTGTTCGACGAGGTGGGCGCCGACCAGGGAGTCGAGCAACTGCCGGGTGCGGTTGGGGGGCAGGTCGGCGAGGGCTGCCGCGGCGTGGAGCCCGAACTCGGGGCCGGGGTGCAGACCGAGCAGCCGGAACAGGCGGGCGACCTGGTCGGGCAGGGCGCGGTAGGACCAGGCGAAGACGGTACGGACGGCGTCGACGTCCTCGTCGTCTCCCACGCTGAGGGCGTCCCAGAGGGCGGATTCGTCGCGCAACTCGTCGATCAGATCGTCCAACCCCATGTGCGGCAGGCTGGCGGCACGTTCGGCCGCGATGCGCAGGGCCAGCGGCAACCGGGCGCACCGGCGGGCCAGTTCGACGAGCTTCGCCGGGTCGTCCTGGGGCCGGTACCCCGCGGTGACGGCGCGCAGCAGGGCGACGGCCTCGGCTTCGGGCAGGGTCCGCAGGGTCAGTCGGCGGGCGCCGTCGCGTACCGCGAGGCCGGACAGTCGGCTGCGGCTGGTGACCAGGACGAGGCATCCGGCGCTGCCGGGCAGGAGCGGGCGGACCTGGTGCGCGCTGGCGGCATTGTCGAGGACGACCAGGACGCGGCGCTCGGCGAGGAGGGAGCGGTAGAGGGCGGCGGCCGCATCGATTTCGTGGGGGACGGACTGGCCACTGACGCCAAGCGAGGTGAGGAAGCGGTGGAGCGCTTCCTGCGCGCTGACGGGGCGGCCCGGGTCGTAGCCGCGGAGGTTGACGTACAACTGGCCGTCGGGGAAGCGGTGGCGGGCCCGGTGGGCCCAGTGCAGGGCGAGCGAGGTCTTCCCGGCGCCGGCGGTACCAGCGATGACGACCACGGACGCGGCGGCGGACGGGGGTTGCTCCTCGTCGGCCAAGGCGGCGTCCAGTTGGTGGAGTTCGCTTGTACGGTTGACGAATCCGCGTACGTCGGACGGGAGTTGGCGCGGGGTCGGGACGGCGTTCGGCCGGTCGGAGCCGGCAGGTCCGCCGTGCGCACCATGGAAGTGGATGCCCCCGCTGACGTCCCTGGCCTGGACCACGTCCCGGGCGGAGGCCCCGGACACGCTGGAGCGCGTGCTCCCGGGCCCGTCGGTGCTCCCGCCGTGCTCGACTGCCACAGTGCTCCGCTCCTGTTCGGGCTCCACGGTTCCTGTCACGGGTCCTACCGCCGCTCCTGCTGCCGTTCCTGCCGCGATTCCTACGCGGGCGGGAGGAGGGGTGCCACCTCGCGATCGACGTACGCCACGACGTCTTCACCCGCCCGGTGGAGATCCGCGAGGTAACTCTCCCACCGGAGGACGATTCCGGGCTCGGTGAACCTGACCGCTCCCACGGGAATTCCCTCCTCCGAATACCGGACCTGATAGAGCGTGCGTCCACCGAGGACGACAATCTCCGGCAGCTGGTGGAATTCCTCGGAATCGGCCAGCATCTCGGCGCCGACGACACGGATCCGCTCGCCGCATTCGGCCCGGATCCGCAGCGAATGCAGCTCCCACCGGAGGTACGTCGTCAGCGGCTGCTCGACGACCCGTACGCGGTGGAAGAACGACTGCCGCTCCGCGTCCTCCCGGCCGATCTCGCGCAGCGCCTCGCGTCGGCCCTCCAGGAGGCGCAGCGCCTCACCCCAGTCTCCCCGCCGGGCGGCCTCCCAACTCGGGCTGCCCTGCTCCTCGAAGTGCTGGCGCCGCTCCAGCTTCCAGGAATCCCGGCCGCGTACCAGCGCGTCCCGTTCGCGGAAGTCGCGCCGGTATTCGTCCCGGGTGAGCGCCTCGCCCCACTCGGGACGCAGCTCGGGAGCGCGCGGAGCCGACAGCCGATCAGGCATCCGCGATATCCGCCTTCGCCGTGCTGAGCATGATGCCGGGGATGACGACGAGCCGTTCGCCCGGGCCCAGCGCGACGTCTCCGGGGAGGCGGTCACGGTAGTCGTCGGTGAGGTCGCGGCCGATCACGGCGATGTCGCCGTTCGAGAGCTGCCAGATGTCCGGGCATTCATCGCGGCTGTCGGACGTCCCGAGTTCCTTTGCCGACTTTCCCAGGCGCTTCTCCAGAAAAGCGGAGGGATCGGCTTCCCAGCCACGAGCCATACCCGCCCCCGATCGGTATCGCGTTCGGCGCAGACCACCCTTTTCGCCACTCTACACCTGACGGCAAGTCAGGGGAATGCTTAGGATATTCGCCCGATACTCCGAGATGACCATCGTCGCGGCACCTCGGCATCCCGCGCGACAGTGTGCGTCGGCCGCGCCTCAGGGCGTACGGGTGCCGTCGAGGTAGGCGAGGACGGCGAGGACGCGGCGGTTGTCGTCGTCGGAGGCGCCGAGGCCGAGCTTGGCGAAGATGCTGGAGGTGTGCTTGCTGACGGCGCCCTCGCTGAAGTGGAGCCGTTGGGCGATGGCGGCGTTGGAGCGGCCCTCGGCCATCAGGGCGAGGACCTCGCGTTCGCGCGGGGTGAGCAGGGCGAGGGGCTGGTCGTAGGCGTTGCGGGCGAGAAGGCGGGAGATGACCTGGGGGTCCATGACGGTGCCGCCGGCGGCGACCGTACGGACGGCGTCGACGAACTGGTCGGCCTTGGAGACGCGGTCCTTGAGGAGGTAGCCGACGCCACCCGTGCCGTCGGCGATCAGCTCCCGGGCGTAGAGCTGTTCGACGTGCTGGGAGAGGACCAGGACCGGCAGGCCGGGCCGTTCGCGGCGGGCGGCGAGGGCGACCTGGAGCCCCTCGTCGGTGTAGGTCGGGGGCAGGCGGACGTCGACGACGGCGATGTCGGGGCGGTGCTCGGCGAGCGCGGCGGCCAGTTCGGGGCCGCTCTCCACCGCCGCGACGATCTCGTGCCCGTGGGCGCCGAGCAGCAGGGAGAGTCCGTCCCTCAGCAGGACGAGGTCCTCGGCGAGGACAACACGCACGGTAGCTCCATGATCAGCCTGGTCGGACCCCCCGGGGGGCTGGTCAGCGTGAGCGTACCGTCGAACGCGGCGAGTCTGCGCCGGATGCCCCGCAGGCCGCTGCCCCGGTCGGGGTCGGCGCCGCCGCGGCCGTCGTCGGTGACCTCGGCGCGGAGCACTCCGGCGCCGTGGGTGAGGTGCACGGCGGCGTGCCGGGCCCCGCCGTGCTTGACGGCGTTGGTGAGCGCCTCGCTGACGGCGAAGTAGACCGCCGACTCCACCGGCGCCTCGGCCCGTCCCGGCAGTTCGGCCCGCACCTCGACCTTCAGCGGGACGTCCAGGGCCAGCGCCCGCACACCGTCGGTGAGGCCGCGCTCGGCGAGCACCGGCGGGTGGATGCCGCGCACCAGGTCGCGCAGTTCCTGGAGGGCCTGGGTGACGTTCTCCTGGGCATCCGTCACCACGCGCTTCGCCTGGTCGGGGTCGCGATCGATCAGCGCCGCGACCGCGCCCAGGCGCAGGCTCACCGCGACCAGCCGGGCCTGGGCCCCGTCGTGCAGGTCCCGCTCGATCCGCCGCAGTTCGGCCGCCTGTGCCTCGGTCGCGTCGAGCCGGATCTCGGTGAGCTGCTCGACCCGCCGGGCGAGCCGGGAGCGCTCGGTGGGGCCGAGCAGGGCGCGGGTCCACCGGCCGTGCAGGTGCAGCGCGGGTCGGGCGAGGGCGAGTCCGGCGGCGATCAGGACCGGGCCGAGGAGGGCGGCCAGGAGGGTGGCCAGGACACCGGACGGCAGGCCGAACGGCAGGTCGTACGGCAGTGGTGCCTGGACGATCCCGTACAGCCCGGCGCCGACCAGCAGCACGGGAGTGGCCGCGATGCCGCCGCCGACCAGCGGATCGGCGATCACCCAGAGGGCGTCCCGCCAGGTCGCCGGGTCGTTCCAGATCCAGCGCAGCCCGAGGGCCATGCCCGCGAACCAGCGGTTCTTGTGGTAGTCGTGGCCGGTCCAGTACCAGCCGTGGAGGGTGCGCTCCAGGGCCGGACGCGGCCGGTACGGCGGCGCGACGGGCACCTGCGACCAGTGACCGGCCGCCCACCGCGCGGCACCGGCGGCGGAGCGGACCAGCCGGGTGATGGCCGGGAGGAGCGGGAAGACCCCGAGGCAGCCCCAGAGCAGGAAGGACAGCAGGAAGGCCGTCACCAGCACCACGCCGGCGGGTATCAGCAGCGTGAAGACGGCGAGCCGCCCGAGCGCCCGGGCGGCGGCGCGCAGCTCGGGGGCGGCGGCGAGGCGCGCCCCTCGGCCGCCGGCGGCGGCGCGCGGCTCGCCGGCGCCTGGGGGCTGCGGGCTGCTCACGGGGCCTCCGGTCCGGTTCGGTGGTACGGGCCGCCTATGATCGCAGTCGCCCGGTCGGCCGTCAGCCGCCAAGCGCCCGCCAGCCGGTACGTCCCCGCAAGGCACCCCGCCCCGGCAGCACGAACCCGAGGCTGGGGATGCTCCTGCTCCGGTACCTGCGGGACCAGCGCTGGCACGCCCGTCGCGGTCACCAGCCCGACCGCCACGGCGCGGCGTGGCACCAACCGGTCTGACGGGCCGCCGTACGCCCTTGCCCAGGACGTCGAGCCAACTCCGGCCCGCGAGGCTCCAGTCGGCTCCGGGCTGCCGCCCCGAGCAGCCCGGTGTACAGCAGTCCAGCGCCAACGCCGAACCGCTTCCACGCTCCCACCAACCGCCATGCCGGGCCCTTGTCCTCCCGCGCCATGACGACCGCCGGCGGCCCTCGGGCGGCACGTGACCGACGCTAGAGCCGGCGGGACAACGGCGGAATCCACGCCCTCCGGGGGCGTGACGCCTCAACAGCTCAACTAGAGTGGAGTGGCGTTCGTGGACAGCACGGCCAGCAGCGTAAAGAAATGGCAAAGCCGCCACATCGCACCAGGTCACGAAGTGTCCTCCCCGCACCCGCGGGGGTCAGCCGCATCTCGTGGACGCCCAATACCAGAGCGCCACGTCCTCCCCGCACCCGCGGGGGTCAGCCGGCCGTGGCGAGGGGGACGTCGCCGGCGGTGATGTCCTCCCCGCACCCGCGGGGGTCAGCCGCCGGCCAGCACCTCGGTACCGTCGCTGGCGCCGTCCTCCCCGCACCCGCGGGGGTCAGCCGCGCTCGGCCTGGTCCTGGTGGACCCGAGCCTGGTCCTCCCCGCACCCGCGGGGGTCAGCCGCCGGGCACCGAGCAGCCGCCGACCGCGGCCGCGTCCTCCCCGCACCCGCGGGGGTCAGCCGCCGTCGCCGACGCCTACGAGGTCAACGTCACCGTCCTCCCCGCACCCGCGGGGGTCAGCCGGGGCGCTGGTGCCCGGGGTCCGCAACCGACCAGCTGCGCAAGAAGGCTCCAACGGCCCCGATCCGCGTGCGGGCAGTCCGGTTGGTGTGCGCTAGGGCGGGTGAGGACTTCGCTGCTGGCGGAACTCCAGGGGTCGCTGGCCTGCCGTGCTCCCACCCGGATCCGATCGGGGGACGGGGACCGACTTCGCCGGTTAGGCGCCGATGGCTGCCTTGTAGCTCTCGGCCTGCCAGGGTGTCAGCAGCTTGGAGACGCGGATGAGTACCGTGCCCTTGACGTAGTCGTACTCCGTCGCCGCGGGCATCGACCTCACGATCCCCTGGATGTAGTCGGCGCGCCGTTGGGCGTCGGCCTCGGTGGCGAAGACCTATACGGCCCCGCCGCGGGCTACCGAGTCGGCCTCCTCGCCATCGACGTCCGACGCCTTGATCCGCGAGTCCGTGAACGTGACCTTCGAGGTGTACTGACCGGGCCGGCCGAGCAGGTGGGTCGGGTCGTCCTCGGCGGTCAGGTCGCCACTGCGCTTCCCGCCACCTTGACCTTGACGGCTGTGGTGGTTGCTGCTGGGGGAGGTGGGACGGTCGTGGCTGTGGGGGCGGCGACGACCGCCCCGCCTCCTTCGGGCTACTGGACGAGTTGGAGCAGGCGGCCGAGCCGATGGCGAGCAGTGCGACCACGACGGCCGCGGTGGTGGTGCGGGTGTGCACGGTCCCCCCTGGAACGCGAGGGTACTGGTGGTGAGGGGACCGAATCGGCGCCGCCACGTTGACGACCTCCGGCCGACGCCCGACCCCTTCGGACAACCCTCGCCCGCGGAGCCCCGCTGCCCACCGTGCCACGAGGCGACTCAGGAGACTCAGGCGACTCGGCGTCTCCCGCGCGCGGGGTGGTGCCGGGCCTTTCGTCGCGGGCTCCCCGTCGGACGGGACACAATGGTGAGCCCCGAGGTCAGGAGGATGCCGCCATGAGTGACAGGATCCCGCGTGAGCGGCAAGGCCGGTGGCACGACCGGCGGGGCTTCGGCTCCCGTGGGCCCGCCAAGGGGGCGGCGCACCCGTCGATGCCGCTGCCGGACGCATCCGCGCAGCAGCCGTCCGACGACGGAACCACCGGGCTCGGCAGCCCCGACGGGCACTCCGGACCGCTCCTGCCCGCCGACCCGCCGCAGTAGCCCGGGCGAGGGCGGTGGCAGCGCAGCGCCCGGTGCACCGAACGCGCCTCCACGCGTCACGCGGACTCGAACGTGACCATCGCGTCGCCTGCCGCCGCAGCCGCGGCGAAGAAGTCCGCCAGCGCGCGGAGGTCGGCTGTCAGGTCGCAGCCCCACGCCGCCGATCACGGGGCTACGAACCCGAGCCCGGCGACCTCGGACGCCAGCGTGGCCTCCACCCTCCCCACCAGGTCGCCGACTCCCACGGATTCCAGGAACGCCGATGCCGCCCGCACCTCTTCGGGCCGGAGCACCCACACACTGGTCTCGGTGAACTCGTCGCCGCGGTCGGGATCCCCCTCGACGACCACACGTTCCTCGCCACCGAACAGCGGCAGACGGACAGCCGCCACCTCCGGGCCACTCCCACCGACCGCCGCCGTCAGTGCGACATCCATCAGGTACCCGTTGCGCTCCACGGCCAGGACCACACCGGCGTCGCGCTGTGGCCCGAAATCGTCGTCGAACCACCCGGGCACCAGGGCACGGAGCTGCTTCGGCGACAGGTCGTCCAGCGCTTTCCAGTCCACCCGCCGCCAGAAGAAGTCCACGCTCATGACCCGCACCGTTCCCTGCTCCCCGCCGCCCTGAAGACCACTGGCGGCCGCAGCGTCGTCAGGGTAGACGGAGCCTCCGACAGCCCGGTACGGAAGGCCGGCTCAGGCCCACGGCGGGCGGCCCCGACCGTCGGCCCACAGCGCGAGCGCCCGCTGGTCGACGGCGCGTATGCCGACCTGGGTGCAGAACGCGACGGCGGCCTTGGTGAAGGAGCTGGTCGTCACCACGGCGGCCAGGTCGCAGTGGTGGACGTCGCGGTAGGTGCCGTTGACCTTCTGGACGTCCTGGGAACCGACGAAGGTCCGCGGCCCGTACCGCTTGGCCTGGATGAGGATCCGCTGCCCGGTCGGGGTGGTGGCCAGGACGTCCGCCGCCAGGTCACCGGCCCCGCCGACCACCTTCACCTTCGTACAGCCGTCCCTGCGGCACAGGTCCGCCAGCGCATGCTCGAAGGCCTTCGGCGTCATTGCCAGGAGCGGTCCGATGTGGCGCAGTTGGGCGTTGCGCGCGTCCAACTCCCGCTGCCGGGAGCGTACTCGCGAACGCAGGACGGCACCACCCGCTCCGACACCGACGACCAGCAAGGCGGCGACCAGGAGAAGGTGTTGGGCAAGCCAGCGGACCACCAAGGAGGCCAGGACGGCCAGGAGAAGCGCAGCCGCCCCGAGCAACGGCACGTTCTGCCGCACCTTGCGGGCGGCAGCCGACCGCCGTCGCCGCCGAACAGGCCTACGGGCCACGGCACTCCCCCTCACGCCACGGTATTCGGACGAGCGTAGAAGCAGACGCGGCCGTGCGCCTGCGATCCAGGCGAAATCCGCTGGGCGGAAGCCCGAGTTGGCCGGTTCCCGGCAACCAGCGGCCGAACCTGCCCCAGGCACCCTGATCCGTCCGCCACACCTACGACGGCTGGCTGCCCCCTGCCCGTGCAGGGAGGACTCGATGCACATGCCCTGGGACGCCCGCGTCGTCGGCTGACCCCTGCGCGTGCAGGGAGGACGGCGAGTGGCGGAATCGGGCAGACGCAGTGACCGGCTGACCCCTGCGCGTGCAGGGAGGACCCGGCGGCGAGCGCTACGGCCGCGGTGGTGTGCGGCTGACCCCTGCGCGTGCAGGGAGGACAACCGTTCCACCAGCGGCCGGGTCAGCGGGTCCGGCTGACCCCTGCGCGCGCAGGGAGGACCCCACGACCAAGCGTCCCTCCAGCCTCTTGAGCGGCTGACCCCTGCGCGTGCAGGGAGGACTCGCCCCAAGCTCTCTGCCGGCGTTCGGCCCGTGGCTGACCCCTGCGCGTCCAGGGAGGCCTGCCGTCGGCCAGGCCGATCGGCACGTCGGTGCGGCTGACCCCTGCGCGTGCAGGGAGGACCGGCATCCTGGTCACCCGTTGTAGGTGCGGGCCGGCTGACCCCTGCGCGTGCAGGGAGGACTCCCGCCACGGCTCGGACGCCCGCTCAAAGTCCGGCTGACCCCTGCGCGTGCAGGGAAAACCCGCGCCAACGGTGGGGATCAGACCGGGGGCGGCTGACCCCTGCACGTGCAGGGAAAACCCGAGCTCGTCCGCGATCGGCTGCAACGGCAGCGGCTGACCCCTGCGCGTGCAGGGAGGACGGAATCGGCCGGGTGGCGGTCTCCGCCCGGTGCGGCTGACCCCTGCGCGTGCAGGGAGGACTTGTACCCGAAATTCACGACACATCGTCAACGCGGCTGACCCCTGCGCGTGCAGGGAGGACCGAGTCCTGCGACTCCTCGCACACCTCGCACCCGGCTGACCCCTGCGCGTGCAGGGAGGACTCCAACGCGGCCTGCACCTCGCCCCGAACCTGCGGCTGACCCCTGCGCGTGCAGGGAGGACGTCGCCGTGCAGCAGCGTCTCCGGCAGGCCGCAGGCTGACCCCTGCGCGTGCAGGGAGGACTTGAGGACGGTCGTGGCGTGGGCCCGGACCAGCGGCTGACCCCTGCGCGTGCAGGGAGGACCCTTCCCCACCTGCACCGCCGCGCGCCCTTTGCCATTTCTTGACTATGCTGCGGTGCCTCAGCCCCAGCCATCCTCCCACGCCCCGCCCCACCATCACGCCACCGCCCCCTCACCCCACAAGGCCCCCCATGACCCGCCTCTCCTGGCTCTCGCGCGCCACGGCCTCCCTCCTCCTCTGCCTGGAGGCCGTGGCCGTACTGCTGTACTTCTGCATCGCGGTGCCGTTGTTCTCCAGCGGCATCGGCTTGGAGGACGAGGTGGCGCCGAGGTCGAAGGTGCTGCCGCACCTGATGGCACTGGGCGGGCTCGTGATGGTCGGGACCAACGCGTTCGGGGTGCGCGAGCTGTGGCGGCCGCTGCCCGGCAGGCCTGTGGTCGCGGCGACGGCCGGGGTGCAGGTGTTGCTGCTGGCGTACGGCACGGTGTCGGGCGACTACCTGTTCTCGGTCTTCGCGGCGGCGGTGGCCCTGCCGCTGCTGGCGGCGGCCGTGCCCGGGTGGCGCCGGCACGGCGGCGGCCGGGCCGTCACGGACCGCGCCGCCCCCGGCCGCGTTCCTCGACGTACTCCTTGAACCGTCGCAGGTCTCCCTTCACCCGGTGGTCGACGGCGCTCCTGACCTCGGCGGCCGTCTGCCCCGGCCCCGCGGGCGGGAGGTCGACGGCGAGGGTGACCCGGGTGTGGCCGGGGTCGAGCCGCCGGAAGGTGACCACCTCCTTGCGGTCGGCCTCGCCGTCCGTGGTGCGCCAGGCGATGAGTTCCTCCGGCTCCTGGTCGACGATCTCGGTGTCGAACTCGCGAGCGACGCCGTCGATGCTGGTGCGCCAGTGGCTGTGGCGGGCGTCCAGCCTGGTGACGGAGTCGACGCCCGCCATGAAGCGCGGGAACTCCTCGGACAGCGTCCACTGGTTGTAGGCGGCGTGCAGGGGCACGGCCACGTCCACGGATTCCTTCACCCTCCGGCTCATGAGGACCTCCTCGTCCGACGTGGCCGGGGCCTTCCCGCCCGCCCGTGCGCCTGCCCGGCCACCGTCGGCACCACACGAAGCGCTCCCCCGCTACGGGCCGCTCCGCTCGCCGGGCGCGGCTCGCGGCCGGTCGCCGTCGACGAGGTGCCGGGCGACGGTGGCGAGGTCGGTGCCCAGCCGCTGGGCGGCGCCGACCAGGAGGTTGAGCGCGGTGTGCGGGGTGACGTCGAACCGCTCGGCGGTGAGGCCGATGGCCAGGCCGGTGGCGTGCCGGCGGTCGAGCAGGTCGGCCACCGCCCGGGACAGCGCGAAGCGGTCGAGGGCGGCCGAGGCCTGGAGGGCGAGCACCTCGACCAGCCCGAGGGCGGGCGTACCGGGGTCGACGGGGGTACGCAGGTAGGCGCTGAACACCGTGCAGCCGGCCGGGTGGGTGCGCAGGTGGGCACCGGCCACGGCCCGCACGCCGCAGCGCCGGGCGCGGTCGCCGAAGCGGTCCGGGCGGCCCGGGTCGAGCCGGACCACGACCTGGCCCTCGCCCTGGCGGCGGAGCCGGGGCATGAGGCCCAACTCGGCCTCCCCCTGCGCGCGTTCGAGGGCCAGCAGGTAGGACGGGGTGGCGGCGAAGGTCTCGACCGTGCCGTCGTCGTGCCAGGTGCTCACGGCGGCGCCCACGCAGTCCGGGACGGTGACCCTGGTCAGCTGCACGACGTCGTGCAGGGTGGGCAGGGGCGCGGAGCGCACCCGGTCGCGGGCGGCGAGCTCGCCGAGGACGGCGAGCAGCGCCGAGCGGGCCCGCTCGGTCGCCGGGGCTCCGGCCGCGGCGCCGCCCGCGTCGGCCCGGCCCTGGCGTTCCAGCAGGATCCGGGCCCGGGCGACGGCGCGGGCGGCGTCGGCCTCGCCGGTGTAGATGCCGATCGTGTAGCAGACGTCGCGCAGCCGCTGCCGAGCCTCCGGCGAGCTCGACGGGGCCAGGGCCTCGTACTCCGCGACCAGTCGGCCGAGGGCAGCGACATCCACCATGGGCATGAGTACCTCCGTGTGTTTACGGAAAGTATGCGCCGATCACACAGTGAAACCATGCCGCCCGGCCCCCACCCGCACGTCGGGCCCGTCTCAGCAGGCGCCCTGCGAGCCCTCCCCGGCGTCCTCGTCGCTCCAGCCGGGGGCGTCCCGGTCCTCCAGTTCCTCGCGCAGCCAGGTGAGAGTGGCGCTGAGCAGCCGAGAGACGTGCATCTGGGAGACGCCGATGCGCTCGGCGATCCTGGACTGGGTGCAACCGTCCCAGAACCTCAGCTTCAGGACGGTCTGTTCGCGTTCGGGCAGGCGGGCCAGCAGGGGGCGCACGGCGGCGCGGAAGTCGGCGAGTTCGATGCCGGGGTCGCAGCCGCCGAGGCGGTCGAGCAGGGCGCTGCCGCTCTCGTCGTCGTCCTCCTCGCGCAGGGCGTCGAGGGAGTTGGGGCGGTAGACGCGGCCGGCCATCAGGCCCTCGGTGGCCTCCTCGACGCTGACGTGCAGGTCCTCGGCGAGCTCTTCCGGACGCGGCAGGCGGCCGAGTTCCTGCTCCAGGCGGTCGGAGCCGCGGGCGACGGTGAGGTAGAGCTCCTGCATGCTGCGCGGCACCCGTACCGGCCAGGAGGTGTCCCGAAAGAACCGTTTTATCTCGCCGGTGATGGTGGGGATGGCGTAGGTGACGAACTCGACGCCGCGCCGCGGGTCGTAGCCGTCGACGGCCTTGATCAGGCCGATCGTGCCGACCTGGAGGATGTCCTCCATGTCCTCGGCCCGGTGGCGGAAGCGGGCGGCGATGAACCGCACCAGGGGCATGTTGAGCTCGATGATGGTGCCGCGCACGTAGCTGTAGGCGTGGCTCTCCCGGGCCGCCCCGGCCAGCCGCGCGAACAGCGCGTCGCTCAGCTCGCGGGCCTCCGCCTTCCCCATCCGGCGCAGTTCGGCCGCGGTGGGGCGTCGCGGCAGGTCGGGCGGTGCCCCCGGCCGGGCTCCGACATCGCTGCCGACACCCCGGCCGACGCCCCGGTCGACATCCCGGCCGACGCCCCGCCCGGCATCCCGCCCGACATCCCTGCCGCCGCCCCGGTCGGCTTCCCGCCCGACATCCCTGCCGCCGCCCCGGTCGGCGTCCCGCCCGACATTCCGATCGGCATCCCGGCCGCCGTACCGCCTGCTGTTCCGGCGGACGGCCCGCAGATCGACGGCCCTCAGGTCGACGACTCTCAGGTCAGCTGTTTCCAGGTGAACGGACACGTGATCGCTCCTCGGCGCCGGGCCGGACACCCGTCGCCGCGTACGGGACTGGCACCTCATGCGGCGAGTCGCCTCGTGCGGCGTGTCGCGGTTCCTCCCGGGGGCCTGCGCCCGGCTTCGTCGGGTACGGCCCCGATCGGCACCGCCCGGGGTGCTTGGAGCAGCCGGAACCGCACGGCCGCTGCAAGGGGGTTGTACCCCGGGGAGCGGCACCGAACGCATGTTCCCGATGTTTTTCCCGCTCAGCGCGGACGCGGGCGGACGTACTCGACCAGCTGCATCATGCCGAGCTCCTCGTGCTGGAGCTGGTGGCAGTGCAGGACGGTCCGGCCGGGGTGGTCCTCGTACTTGACCAGCAGGGTGACGGTGTCGCCCGGCCGGCCGCCGGCCAGGTCGACGGTGTCCTGCCAGACCGGCGGGTCGAGCCGCCGGCCGTTGCGGTGGGTGACGAGGACGTGGTTGGTGTGCAGGTGGAACGGGTGGTGGAAGGCCGGCATGGTGTCGTCGCTGTGCAGGGTCCACCGCTCGACGGCGCCGAGCTCCAGGGTGTGGTTGACGTACTCGGGGTCGTACAGGCCGTAGGCCGGGTCCCGGGTGAGGTCGCCGCCCGGGTCGGCCGCGGGGGTCGGGTGGCTGCCGAGGACGCGGAAGGCGTTGGGGAACGGCTGGTCGAAGACGTTCGCGTCGACGTGGAAGACGATCCTGCGGTCCGCGTCGGGGTTGGCGATGTCCTTCTCGTCGAGGAAGGGCTTGCCCTGCGGCAGCGCGGTCGGCAGCTCCATCGGCGGCCGGACGGCCTCGCCCGCCACCTCGACCGTCATCAGCGGGACGGGCACGCCGGCGGCCCGCAGTTCGTACCTCCCGGCTTCGCCGCCCCGGACGAGCACGTCGGCGCGGTTGCCCGCGGCCAGCGGGACCAACTCGGTGGCTACGGGCGCGGCGAAGGTCACACCGTCCATGGCGATCTGATGCATCGTCAACGAACGCTCCCCGTCCGCGATCCGGAGCGCGAGCGAGGTGAGGGCGGTCGCCGCGACCAGGCGCCAGCGCTGGACCTCGCCGGGGCGCAGCGTCAGCGTGGGGTTGACCGCGCCGTTGACGGTGAAGGTGGGCTGGACGGCGGCGAGGGCGTCGCCGGAGGCGAACTCGGCGACCGTGCCGTCCTTGATCCGGAGTTCGTTGATGCAGACGACCAGGTCGGCGGCGGCCTTGATCTGCGGCACCTCGTCGACGTCGCCCTCGACGATGATCACCCCGGCCATCCCTCCGGCGATCTGGACGGCGGTGGCCCCGTGCGCGTGCGGGTGGTACCAGTACGTCCCGGCGGGGTGGTCGACGGGGATCCGCACCGTGGTCAGGTAGCGGGGCTCGGGGGCGCCGGCCGCGACCTCCTCGGCGGTGCGCGGCCGGAACTCGCGCAGGACGTTGTCGGCGTTCCCGGTGGGCGGGACGTGCAGCCCGTGGGTGTGCAGGTTGAAGCTGTTCGGGCGGTGCGGCCGGTTGTGGCCGCCGTGGCGGTGACCGTGGCCGGACGGCTCGGGCGCGCCCGGGTCCGGCACGCCCGGCGGGCCCGGCGGGTTGGGCGGCAGCCCGTTGACCTGGTGCAGCCACAGGACGTCCCCGCCGCGCACCCGTAGCGTCGGCCCCGGGACGGTGCCGTTGTAGGTGCGGGTGGTGACCGGCCCGTACCCCGGGACGGTGAGCGTCGTGAACCGCACGTCGAGCGTCTGGTCCAGCACCGCCCCCGGCCTCCCGGGGGCCGACGGCGCCCTCCGGACGAGCGGCTGCGGGAAGGCGCCGGCCGCCCTCGCGGGCCGGCCGAGGAGGCCTTCGGAGCCGACCGCGAGGACGGCGGCGGCGGGAACGGCCTTGAGCACCGAGCGACGACTGATTCCGACGTTTTCTCTCATAAGCGGGCAATCTAGGTCTGCTTCCGTACTGCTGCGTTCAGGCACACCGCGCGCCGGCCGGGGTTGGGCCTTCCGCAGCACATCGGGGAGCACGCCGGCACATCGGGGAGCACTCCGCGAAGGGACGCCGCGAAGGGGGACGCCGCGAAGGGACGCCGCGAAGGGACGCCGCGAAGGGGGACGCCGCGAAGGGACGCCGCGAAGGGGCGCCCAGGGAGCACGCTACGAATGTTCCGGGTGGGTCAGGTTGGCCCCGGTCCGGGGGTCGAAGACGTGGATGCGCGCCGTGTCCACCCGCAGCTCCAGCGGATGGCCCTCGGCGGCCCGGGTGGCCGGGGCCAGCCGGGCGACCATCCGGTGCTCCCGCAGGCCGGTGTCGGCCCGGCCCGAGTCCGCCGCGAGCTCGGCGAGTTCGGCGAGATCGGCCAGGTCGGCCAGACCGGCGGGTCCGGCCGGACCCGCACCGGCCCCGGCGGCCCCCGGCCCGCCCTCCGCCGCGAAGTGGACGAAGACGTCCGAGCCGACCGACTCCCGGACCTCGACCGTCACGGTGACGGTGACCCCGCCCGGGTGCCCCTCCGCCAGGGCCGCGTCCTCGAAGTCCTCGGGGCGGATCCCGACGACCAGTCCGCGCGGCGCGTCCGCCCGCTCCAGCGCGCGCCGGGTGCGGTCGTCCAGCGGCAGCTCGCCCAGCGGGGTCCGCAGCGAGGCCCCCGAGACCGCCGAACCACCCCGCCCACTCGAACCGCCCAGCGCGGACGAGCCGCCCGACGCCGTCGAACCTCCCAACGCCGTCGAACCTCCCAACCCTGTCGAACCCCCCGGCGAGCCCGGCGCACGCGGCGCGGCCACGGCGCCCGGCACCAGCTCCGCACCGAAGAAGTTCATCCCCGGCGAGCCGATGAACCCCGCGACGAAGAGGTTCACCGGCTCGTCGTACAGCTCCTGCGGCGAGCCGACCTGCTGGACCACGCCCGAGCGCATCACCACCACCCGGTCGCCGAGCGTCATCGCCTCCACCTGGTCATGGGTGACGTACACGGTGGTGGTGCCCAGGCGGCGCTGCAGCGCGGCGATCTGGGTGCGCATCTGCACCCGGAGCTTGGCGTCCAGGTTGGAGAGCGGCTCGTCCATCAGGAAGGCCTTGGGCGCGCGGACGATCGCCCGGCCCATCGCGACCCGCTGGCGCTGCCCGCCGGAGAGGTTGGCCGGCTTGCGGTCCAGGTGCTCGGTGAGGTCGAGGATGCGGGCGGCCTCCTCGACCTTGGCGGCGATGGTCGGCTTGTCCACCTTGGCCAGGCGCAGCGCGAAGCCCATGTTGTCGCGCACGCTCATGTGCGGGTAGAGCGCGTAGCTCTGGAAGACCATCGCGATGTCGCGGTCCTTGGGCGCGCGGTCGTTGACCACCTCCCCGGCGATCCGCAGGGTGCCCTCGGTGATGTCCTCCAGCCCGGCGATCATGTTGAGCGTGGTGGACTTGCCGCAGCCGGACGGGCCGACCAGGATCACGAACTCCCCGTCGGCGACGGTGAGGTTGACGTCATGGACGGCGAGGGCGCCGTCGGGGTAGCGCTTGGTGATGCCGTCGAGGACGATCTCGGCCACGATCCGCCTTCCTGGCCCGCCGGCGGGGCGGGCACGTCAGCTCAGCTACTCGGTAACTCGGGGTCAGCCCTTGACGGCGCCGGCGGTGAGCCCGGCGACGATGCGGCGCTGGAACAGCAGCACGAAGAGCACGATCGGGACGGTGATGACCACCGCGGCGGCCGCGATCGAGCCGGTCGGCTGCTCGAACTGGGAGCTCCCGGTGAAGAAGGCGATCGCGGCCGGGACCGTCCGGGCCGAGGTGGTGGAGGTCAGCGAGATCGCGAACAGGAAGTCGTTCCAGCAGAAGATGAAGACCAGGATGCCGGTGGTGAACACCCCCGGGGCCGCCAGCGGCGCGATGACCAGCCGGAACGCCTGCCAGGGCGTGGCGCCGTCCACCTTGGCCGCCTTCTCCAGGTCCCACGGGATCTCCCGGAAGAACGCCGAGAGGGTGTAGATCGCCAGCGGCAGCGAGAAGGTCATGTACGGGATGATCAGCCCGGGCCAGGTGTCGAACAGGCCGAGCACCCGCTCGATGTCGAACAGCGGCGAGACCAGCGAGATCGGCGGGAACATCGCGATCAGCAGGGACACCCCGATCAGCAGCCGCTTGCCGGGGAAGCGCAGCCGGGCCACCGCGTACGCGGCCATGGTGCCGAGCACGACCGCGACGGTGGTGGCGATCACCGCGATGCCGATCGAGTTGACCAGGGCGCGGGTGAACTCCGAGGTCTGGAAGATGCCGCGGTAGTTGGCCAGGGTCCACCGGCGGGGCACGAAGGCGCCGTCGGACAGCGTGCTCGGGTCCTTGAAGGAGAGCGCCACGATCCACCACACCGGGAAGAGCGCGTAGAGCACGACGACCAGGTTGGCGACGCCCCAACCGGTCAGGGCCCGGGCGGGCCGCCCGCTCACCGGTGCTCCGGGTCCGCGCCGGGCGCGGCCGCGCCGAACAGCTTGACGAAGACCAGCGCGACGAGCGCCACGCAGACGAAGATCAGCACCGAGATCGCCGAGCCGATGCCCAGGTTGAGCGCGGTGAAGAGGTTGTCGTAGCCGAGGATGGAGACCGATCCGGTGCCGTTGGAGCCGCTGGTCAGCACGTAGATGTTGTCGAAGATCCGGAAGGCGTCCAGGGTGCGGAAGAGCAGCGCGACCAGGATCGCCGGCTTCATCAGCGGCAGGACGACCAGCCGCAGCCGCTGCCCGGCGCCCGCGCCGTCCACCATCGCCGCCCGGACGGTCTCCTCCGGGACGAGCGCCAGTCCGGCGAGCAGCAGCAGCGCCATGAACGGGGTGGTCTTCCACACCTCCGCGAGGATGATCAGGCCGACGGCCGGCCACTGCTCGGTCAGCGGGGCGCTGCCCTCCGGCAGCAGGGCGGCCAGGTAGCCGGTGCCCGGCGTCCAGGCGTACTGCCAGGAGTAGGCCGCGACCACGGTGACGATCCCGTACGGCACCAGCACGGCGGTGCGCACCGTCCCGCGCCCGAAGACCGTCCGGTGCATCACCAGCGCGAGCGCCAGGCCGAGCAGCAGCTCGACGGTCACCGACACCGCGGTGATCAGCGCGGTGACGCCGAGCGCCTGCCACCAGTACGGCGAGGTCAGCACCGCGCCGTAGTTGGCGAGCCCGACCCAGTGCGCCTGGGCCGGGAAGCGCAGGTCGTAGCGCTGGAGGGACAGGTAGACGGCGTAGCCGATCGGGTAGGCGGTGACGGCGAGCATCACGACCACGGCGGGGGCGCAGAGCAGCAGGCCCAGCCGGCTCTCCTGGCGGGCGCCGCGCGAGGGCCCGGCCGGTGCGGCCGGTGCGGCCGCGTCCGCTGCGGCCCCGGTGGACGGTGTCACGGGATCAGCCCCTTGGAGGTCACGGGATCAGCCCCTTGGAGGTCACGGGATCAGCGCCTTCGAGGTCACGGGACGAGCCCCTGGAGGTCACGGGATGAGCCCCTTCGAGCCGAGGGCGTCCCGGATCTGCCCGCGGAGGTCGGCCACGTCCTTCTCCGGGCGGATGCCCGCGGGCGGGGAGAGGGTGTGCGAGACGGCGATCGAGACGTTCTGGTAGGCGGGGGTCTGCGGCCGCACGCTGGCGGAGTCGAGGGCGGCCAGCACGTCGGCGGCGAACGGGTAGCTGGCGGTGAGCTCGGGCGTCTCGTACAGGCTCCGCAGCGAGGGCGGCAGGCCGCCCTTCAGCGCGTTGACGAGCTGGTTGTCCCGGTCGCGCAGGCACAGGGTGGCCTCGGCGGCGAGGTCGGGGTGGCGGCTGTAGGCGCCCACCGCGAGGTCGATCCCCCCGATGGTGACGCTGGCGGGGCGGTCGGCGCTCACGGCGGGGTACGGGGCCCAGCGGAAGTGCGGGAACAGGTCCGGCCGGTCGGCCTTCATCGACGGGTAGACGAAGGGGTAGTTGAGTTCGAAGGCGGCGGTGCCGGACTCCATCGCGAGCCGGTTCTGGTCCTCCATCTGGTTCGGCAGCGAGGGGTCGGCGGCCGCGGAGGCCGCCAGGTCGCGCATCACCCCGGCGGCGGTGACGGCGGGCGCGCCGAGCGAGGGCGCCTGGGCGTCGGGGGTGAGGATCGCGCCGCCCGCGCTGGTGACGAGCGTGTTGAACCAGACCGTCAGCCCCTCGTACTGGGCGCCCTGGATCTCCACGAGGTGCGGCTTGCCCTCACGGGCCAGCTCCTGGGCGCGGGAGAGCATCTCCGCCCAGGTCCGGGGCGGGGTCGGCACCAGGTCGTCGCGGTACCAGAGCAGCTGGGTGTTGGAGTTGTACGGGACGGCGTACAGCCGGCCCCGCCAGGTCGCGGTGCGCACCGCCGCGTCGAGGGTGTCGGTGGTGGCCCGCTCGCGCATCGTCCCGGTCCACTCCCGGATCCAGCCGGCCTCGGCGAACTCGGCGGGCCAGGTGACGTCCAGGCCGAGGACGTCCACGTCGGCGTCGTGGGCCGCCATCCGGCGCACCAGCTGCTGGCGCTGGCCGTCGGCGCCGCGCGGCAGCTTGTTGTAGCGGATGGTGTAGCGGCCGCCGGACTGCCGGCCGCAGCGGTCGGCGGCCTGCTGGAGGGCGCCCGAGTCGTCCGGGAAGTTGTACCAGTTCAGGGTGACCGGGCCGGCGCCGGCGCCGGCGCCGCCCCCGCAGCCCACCAGGGCCGGGGCGAGCACGGCCAGCCCGGCGGCGGCGCTCGCCCAGCGCGAACGGAACGTGGGGACCCTCGGCATCGCTCTCCCGCAGTGGGACGGACGGTCCGGCCGACCCTAGGGGCCGTCCCGCCGGCCGTTGCCGGGGCCGCGCCGCCCGCCGGCGCCGACCAGCCGGACGGCGGAACGGGCCCCCTCCGGCCGGCGCAGCCGGCGCCGGGCGCCCGGGAGGCGCCGGCCGGGGGCCGCGCGGATACTGGGCGCACACGAAGAGACCGCCGGCCGCACCGGAACCGAGGAGCACACCGTGACCGGACCCGTCGTCGTCGGATTCGACGGCTCACCCGAGAGCCTGGCCGCCGCCGCGTGGGCCGCCCGCGAGGCACAGCGCCGCGGCGCGCGCCTGGACGTCCTCCAGGCCTGGCCCCGGCCGAAGCACGTCGAGCCGGGCCGCGCGCCGGGCGGCCACCCGGCGCCGGCGCAGCTCGCGGAGCACGAGGGCGAGTTGCGGGCCCTCGCGCC
Organism: Kitasatospora sp. NPDC018619; assembly: GCF_044391605.1. Taxonomy (NCBI): domain Bacteria; kingdom Bacillati; phylum Actinomycetota; class Actinomycetes; order Kitasatosporales; family Streptomycetaceae; genus Kitasatospora; species Kitasatospora sp. NPDC018619. Next base: position 174,156 of record NZ_JBISAI010000002.1, on the reverse strand, counting down.
GGAGGTGGCGGTCGCCGCCACCTCCGTGGCGGGCGATCCGGTCGAGGCGCTGGAGGCCGCCGGGCACGACGCCGCCGTGCTGGTGGTCGGTTCGCGCGGGCTGGGCACCCTGCGCGGGTTCCTGATCGGCTCGGTGAGCCAGGAGGTGCTGCGGCGGGCGGCCTGCCCGGTGGTGCTGGTCCGGACGGACGGAAACGAGCCGGACGGCGAGGTGGTGCTCGGCCTGGATCTCGGGCGCCCGGCGGAGGCGGTGCTGGCCTTCGCCTTCGAGGCCGCCGCGCTGCGCTCGGCGCCGCTGCGGGTGGTGCACGTCTGGTCGCCGCCGGCGGGCAGCGAGTACATGGCCTACGGGGCGATCGGCGGGCTGGAGCGCGAGGCGTCCGCGGCCGAGGACCACGGGCTCGCGCGGGCCCTGGAGCCCTGGCGGGTCCACCACCCCGAGGTCGAGGTGACCACCGAGCTGATCCGGGGCAAGCCCGCGGTGGACCTGGTGGACGCGGCCGGGGCCGCCCGGCTGCTGGTCGTCGGCCGCCGCGTCCGGCGGATGCCGCTGCGCCACCACCACATCGGCCCGGTGGCGCATGCCGCGATCCACCACGTGCGCTGCCCGGTCGCGGTCGTCCCGTACGGCTGACGGCGCGCCTGACCGTGCCTGGGGCGCCGAGGCCGACCGCGCGGCCGGCCGGGCACCGGGAAGGCGCTACAGTCCGGTGGCATGAGTCAGTCCGTACGCCCGCCCTTCGGGAACTTCGCCTCCGCCGTGCCCGCGCTGGAAGCCGGTGCGGAGCTCGCCGCACCCGTCGCCGACGCGCTGAAGAACTGGGACGCCCGGGAGGCGGCCGCCTCGGTGCTCTACGTGGACAGCGATCCGGAGCACGCCGACACCGCCGTGTTCTGCGCGGCCTACGACGTGCCGGCGGAGGTCTCCGCGAACTGCGTGGTGGTCGCCGCCAAGCGCGCCGGGGAGGTGACCCTGGCCGGCTGCCTGGCGCTGGCGACCACCCGGGTGGACGTCAACCGGGCGGTGCGCACCCGGCTGGGGGCGCGCAAGGCGTCCTTCGCGCCGATGGACAGCGCGGTCGAGCTGACCGGCATGGAGTACGGGGGCATCACCCCCGTCGGGCTGCCCGACGGCTGGCCGCTGCTGATCGACGAGGCGGTGGCCGCGGCCCCGTACGTCCTGGTCGGCAGCGGGCGGCGGCGGGGCAAGCTGATCCTGCCCGGGTGGGCGCTGGCGCAGCTGCCGGGCGCCGAGGTGCTGCCGGGCCTGGCCGGCTGAGCCTCGGCGCCCGGCAGCACCGGGGCGGGTTCAGCGGGCCACGGGTTCGGCGGGCCCGCGGGTCAGCCGGCCAGGGGTTCAGCCGGCCAGGGGTTCAGCGGGCCCGGGGAGCGAGGCCGACCGGGCAGACCACCGGGGTGCCGTGCACCGGGTCGGTGAGGATCGCGCTCTCCACCCCGTACAGCTCGCGCACCAGCTCCGGGGTGACGATGTCGCGCGGCGCGCCCTGGGCGACCACCCGGCCGTCGCGCATGGCCACCATGTGGTCGGCGTAGCGGCAGGCGGTGGTCAGGTCGTGCAGCACGAGGACGACGGTGCGGCCGCGGCCGGTCAGGCCGCGCACCATTTCGAGCACCTCCAGCGCGTGGCCCATGTCCAGCGCCGAGGTGGGCTCGTCCAGCATCAGGATGTCGGTGTCCTGGGCGACGGCCATGGCGATCCAGGCGCGCTGGCGCTGGCCGCCGGAGAGGGTGTCCAGCGGGCGGTCGGCGAGGTCGTGGAGGTCGGCGGCGGCGAGGGCGCGCTCCACCGCCTCGGCGTCGCCGGCGGACCACTGCCGCAGCAGGCCCTGGTGCGGCTGGCGCCCGTAGCGGACGAGGTCACGGACGGTCAGCCCGTCCGGCGCGGTGGCGGACTGCGGCAGCAGGCCGATGATCCGGGCGATCGCGCGGGTGGACAGCGAGGTCAGCGGCCTGCCGTCGAGCAGCACGGTGCCGGAGCGCGGGGCGATCGTCCGGGCGAGGCCGCCGAGCAGGGTGGACTTGCCGCAGCCGTTCGGGCCGACGATGACGGTGACCTGCCGCTGCGGCAGTTCGAGGTCGAGCTCACGGACCACGAGGGTGCGGTCGTGGCCCAGGCTGAGCGCGCTGGTCGCCAGCCGGGGGGCCGGGGCGTCGGCGGCGGTGGCGGTGCGGGCGGTCATGCGGTCCTCCGGGGACGGGTGGTGAGCAGCAGCCAGAGCAGGTACGGGCCGCCCACGAGGGCGGTGACCAGGCCGGCCGGCACCTCGGTCGGCGACAGGGCGGTGCGGCCGAGCAGGTCGGCGAGCAGGGTGAGGACGGCGCCGGCGGCGGCCGAGGTGAGCACCGGCACGCAGCGCGGCCCGGCGATCCGGCGGGCGGCCTCCGGCGCGGCCAGCGCGATCATGCCGAGCGGTCCGGAGACGGCCACCGCGAGGCCCGCGCAGACCACCGCGACGACCAGGACGCCGCCCCGCAGGCCGCGCACCCGCACGCCCAGCCCGGTGGCGACGGCGTCGGAGAAGCGCAGCAGCGACAGCCGGCGGCCGAGCAGCACGGCGGCGGGCAGGCAGGCGAGCAGCCCGAGTTCGAGGTAGCCGACGGCGTCGGCGTCCCGGCCGTTGAAGGTGCCGACCGTCCAGCCGTAGGCGGCGTTGGCGGCGTCGATGGCGGCGCGGGAGAGCATCAGGTTGGTCACCGCGCCGAAGACCGCGCCGATGCCGAGGCCGACGACCAGGAAGCGGTAGCCGTTGCGGCCGGCCCCGCCGCCGAGGGCGAAGGCGAGCGAGGCCGCGGTGGCGGCGCCCACCAGGGCGGCGGCGGAGGGCAGCAGCTGGGTGGCGACGCCGGTGACGGAGGCGACGGCGAAGGCGGTGGCCCCCTCGTTGAACCCGACGGTGTCCGGGGTGGCCAGCCGGTTCTGGGCGAGGGTCTGCATCAGGCAGCCGGCGACGCCGAGGGCGGCGCCGACGGCCAGGGCGGCCTCGACCCGGGGCAGTCGCAGCTTCTCGACCAGCAGCACGTCGCGCGCGGTGCCGTCGCCGAACGCGGCGCGCAGGGCCGTCACCGGGTTCAGGCCCGTCTCGCCGACGGCCAGGCAGACGGCGGTCACCGCGGCCGCGACGAGCAGCAGGGCGGTGCAGCCGAGCAGCGGCCGCACCGGGACGAGCACCGAGCGGCCGCCGCCCAGGGGGAGCAGCCGGGTGCCGGGCGGGGCCGTCCGCCGGGGCGCGGCGGCCGACGGGGCGCCAGGCCCCACGCCAGGCCCCACGCCGGGGCTCACGACGGGATCCACGGCGGAGACGGCCGAATCCACGGCGGTGTCAGGGGTGTCCACGGCGGTGTTCACGGGGCCCTTCACAGCGCGGGCATTCGGTGCGAGCGGACGACGGCGACGAGCACGGGGGCGCCGCACAGGGCGGTCATCACGCCGAGCGGCATCTCGTACGGGCGGGCGACCAGCCGGGAGGCCACGTCGGCGAGCAGCACGACGGCCGGCCCGAGCAGGGCGGAGACCGCGAGCAGCCGGCGCAGGTCCGGGCCGACCAGGGCCCGGGCGGCGAAGGGCACCACCAGGCCGACGAAGGAGACCGGCCCGGCGACCGCGGTGGCGGCGCCGACCAGCAGGGCGACGGCGGTGACCGCGAGGGCGCGGGCCCGGCGGGGCTTGTGGCCGAGGCCGGTGGCGACGTCGTCGCCGAGGCTGAGCGCGGTCAGCGCGGGGCCGGAGAGCAGCGCCAGCACCAGACCGAGCAGCAGGACCGGCAGGACGGACAGCAGTTGGTCGGTGCCGCGGCCGGCCACCGAGCCGATGGTCCAGAAGCGGATCTCGTCGGCGGCCCGGGCGTCGGAGAGCAGCAGGACGGAGGAGCCGGCGTTCATCAGTCCGCTCAGCGCCGCACCGGCCAGCACCAGTCGGACGGGGTCGTCGCCGGTGCCGCGCAACCGGGCCGCGCCGAGCGCCAGCAGGCAGCCGGCGGCGGCGCCCAGCACGGCGACGTACGGGCCGACGCTCGCCGCACTGGCCCCGAGCACGATCGCGATCACGACGGCGAAGGAGGCACCGGTGCTGACGCCGAGCAGGCCGGGCTCGGCCAGCGGGTTGCGGGCGGCCGCCTGGAGCACGGTGCCGGCCACGCCGAGGGCGAGTCCGACCGCGAGGGCCACCGCGGTGCGCGGCACGCGCAGGTGGAACACCGTGAACCGGGAGTCGGAGTCGCCGTCACCGAGCAGGGTGGCGAGCGCCCGTGACGGCCCCACGTCTCCGGCGCCGAGCAGCAGGCTCGCCAGTACGGCGAGCAGCAGGATCGCGCCGGCGGGCAGCAGTCCGCGCAGCAGGAGTGATCGGAATGTCACACCGGGCCTCTCCGTCAGGGCCTTACGTATGGTTAGGCTAACCTCAGATAAACGGTTCGTCCGTAAACTACCATTACCCGGAGAACACCCATGCTTGGCACCCGCATGACCAAGACCCTGCTCGGAACCGCCGTCGTCGGCGCCCTCGCCCTGGGCCTGACCGCGTGCGGCTCCTCGGGTTCCGGAAGCTCCGCGGGTGGCTCCGGCTCCTCCTCCGCCGCCGCCAAGGACGGCAAGCGCAGCATCGACACCGCCTTCGGCGCCGTGGAGGTCCCGGCCGAGGCCAAGCGGGTCGTCGCCCTGAACGACACCTCGTTGGACACCGCGCTCTCGCTCGGCATCACGCCGGTGGGCACCAGCTCCAGCCGCGGCGGCACCACCGCTCCGGCCTACCTGAAGGCCGACGCCGTCCCGCTGGTCGCCACGGTCAAGGAGCCCAACGTCGAGGCGATCCTGAAGGCCGCCCCCGACGTCATCCTGGCCTCCTCCGGCATCGAGAAGTCCCAGTACGACAAGCTCGCGGCGGTCGCCCCGACCATCGTCCCCAAGGCCGGCGACTGGCGCTCGGTGCTCGCCGTCTACGGCGACGCGCTCGGCCGCAAGGACGACGTCACCGCCAAGCTGGACGCCCTGGACAAGCGGGCCGCCAAGGCCGGCGAGGGCAAGACCGGCAGTGCCGTGGTGATGCGCTGGATGCCCAACGGGCCGATCGTGATGAACACCACCAACATGCCCGGCGACCTGCTGAAGAAGGCCGGCGCCACCACCATGCCGATCGCCGACGGCCTCGGCGCCCAGCCCCACTCCGACCCGCTCTCCCTGGAGAACCTCAACAAGGCCGACGCCGACCGGGTGTTCGTCGCCACCCTGAACGCCGAGGGCGAGAAGGCCCTGGAGACCGCCCGCAGCCAGGAGGCCTTCAACCGCCTCAAGGCCGTCGGCAACCACCAGCTGACGGGCGTCGACGGCCAGGTGTGGAGCAGCAGCTCCGGGCCGATCGCGGCGGAGAAGGTCGTCGAGGACATCGAGAAGGCCTTCGGCGCGAAGTAACCGCGCCCACGGGGGAATCCCCCCCCCCCGCTGAACCGAAGGGCCGTCACCGTCTCCCCGCTTCCGGGAGGCGGTGACGGCCCTTCGTCCATCCGCCGACGCCTGTGCCCCGGCAGGGGCCACAGGTCCCGCGCTAACCCGCCCCCGGGGCACGCTGCCCGCGCGTCTCCGCGGCCGGGGCCCCGCCCACGTCCGGGACGCGGCAGCCGGGCACGGTCCGCGGGTGCGGCGCCCGCTGCCCCTGGGCGCGCCGCTCCCGGTCGAGCTCGGCGCCCGCCCGGACCGCCCGGTGGACGGCCCGGGCCAGCCGGGCCCCCCACAGCGAGCGCGGGCCGCCGAAGGGGTCGGCGGGGCCCTGGGGCGCAGCGGCCCGGACGGCCACGCAGACCGCGTCGGACGGGGTGCCCGAGCAGTCGTAGCCGGCCTCCAGCAGGGCCTGGACCTTGGCCTCGGTCGCGGTGGCCAGCAGGTTGACCAGCCCGGCGTCGGTGACCGCGGCCGGCACCACGGCCAGGATGTTGATCGTGCCGGGCCGGTACTCCACGGGTTCCGCGGCCGGCTCGGCCGCCCAGAGCGCGACGCCGATCCCGGTGGTCGCCAGCGCGGTGACGCCGCCGTCCTCGGCCCGGGTGCAGTCGTCCACCTCGGCCGCCGTCATCAGCCCGACGCCGGGGCCCGAGAGGCCCTGCGCGGCGGCCAGTTCGGCCAGGTGCTCGGCCGGGTCCATCCGCGAATAGCCCGGCCGCACCTGGGCGTTGAGCACCCACCCGCGCTCCCCGAGCCCGCCGCCGAGCACCGCGCTGCTGACCATCCGCCAGCCGGGCCCGGCCCGCCAGACCAGGAGGTGGCGGCAGGCGCCGTCCTCGGTCCGTACCGCCCGGCCCACCCGCACTGCGCCGCCGTTCACGGTCACCGTCCCTCCGTCCCTGCCCATGCCCGCTGCCCTGCACCGCTGTCCACCGCCCGCTCACCCGCGCCGAAGCCCCCGGGCGTCAGGAGCAGACGGCGGAGCCGCCCACGGACGGCTCCGGGTCTTCCTCCCGCCCCGGGCGCATCACCTGCACGTTCTCCAGCCGCGCCTCGACCGGCTCGTCCGGGTCGAGGCGCTTCTCCACCGCCTTCAGATGGCCGATCCGCACCCCGGTGCCGATCTCCGGCGGGGGCGGGCAGGCCGCAGCAGTCCTCGTCCGGCAGGACGGAGGTGCCGGCCGTGCCGAGGGCCCTGGCCTGGTCGATGATCTCCTGCTTCTCCCACCCGACCAACGGGCGCACGACCGGCAGGGTGGCCGCCCGGTCCACCGCGACCACGGTGGCCAGGGTCCGGCCCGCCACCTGCCCCAGGCTGTCGCCGGTCACCAGCGCCTGCGCCCCGGTGGCCGCGGCCAGCGGCGAGGCGGTGCGGACCGTCAGGCGCCGCTGGGCCACCGCCCGGAGCCGCCCGGTGGGACGTCACCGCCGCGGGCGGCTACGCGGCCGGCCCTCCGCGCGGCTCCTCGGCGTCGCCCTCCGGCGCCAGCTCCGGCACCGGATGGGGCTTGCCCTCCGAGTCGACCGCCACGAAGACCAGTTGCGCCGTCGCGACCGTGGTCACGGGCCCGGCGAGGTTCCACCGCTCCGAGGTCACCACCACCGACACGTCCATCGACGTCCGCCCGACGCGGCCGACCCGGGCCCGGACGGTGAGGAGGTCCCCCGCCCTGACCGGCGCCAGGAACGACATCTCCCGGACGGAGACGGTGACGGCGGGGACACCGGCGTGCCGGCCCGCGGCGGCGGCCGCCGCGTCGTCGATCAGCTTCATCATCACGCCGCCGTGCACCGTCCCGTAGAGGTTGGTGTCGTGGTCGCTCATGATGTGGGCCAGGGTCACCGCCGAGTCGGCCGGGGTGCGGGACAGGACAGCGGGACTGGTCACAGCGACGGCCCGCCCGTCATGGCACCGTGGGGATCGTGGTCGGCGTTCCGCCGCACGGGAATCTCCTTCGTGAGGTCGCACACCCCGGGAGCGCCAAGGAGCGACGCGGCCGTGCGTGTACGGCTCGTCCGCACCGTCGGCCCGCCCCGGGGTCGTGGTGGGGCCGCGGGCCACCACGGCACGCGGGCAGCGGCAGGTCGTCGGACTCGCGGGCGCGCCCTCCCGGCCGGACCGGGACGGACGCCTGCCGGCCGTCGCGTCGCGGGCCCGGCGCGGATGACGGCGGGTGTTACCGCCCACCGCTGCGGGGCGGTCCCGGACTCCCGCCGGGCTCCCTCGTGACGACGCCCCGCCTGGCGGGCGGGGCGAACCAGCTGCCCTGCCAGCTTACGTCCATCCGCGCAGCTCACGACCACCGCCCACCTGCCCGGTCGGTCCACGCACGACCCCCGGGCCCGCGCGCCGGGGCGGACGGCAGAATGTCCCCCGTGCGGCACATCCTCGTCATCGGCATCGGCGCGGGCGACCCCGACCACCTCACCCTTCAGGCGGTCAAGGCGATCGCCCGCACCGACGTCTTCTTCATCCTCGACAAGAACGAGGAACGGCAGGACCTGGTCGACCTGCGCCGTCGGATGCTCGCCGAACACGGCCGGCCCGGGCACCGGGTGGTCGAGGTGCCGGACGCGGAGCGGGACCGCACCACCTCCGCGTACGCGGCCGCCGTGGACGACTGGCGCACCCGGCGCGCCGACCTCGTCGAGCGGCTGCTCGCCGAGCACCTCGGCCCGCAGGAGAGCGGCGCCTTCCTGGTCTGGGGCGATCCGGCCCTGTACGACAGCGTCATCGCCGTGCTGGAGGACGTGTCCACCCGGGGCGGCGCACCCTTCGGGTACGAGGTGCTCCCGGGCATCAGCAGCGTCTCGGCGCTCGCCGCCCGGCACCGCACCACGCTGACCAGGGTCGGCCGCCCGGTGCAGATCACCACCGGCCGCCGCCTGGCCGAGGGGTTCCCCGAGGGGGTGGACGACGTGGTGGTGATGCTGGACGGCCGCGCGGCGTTCGCCGGGATCGACCCCCGGGGGCTGGAGATCCACTACGGCGCCTACCTCGGCACCCCCGACGAGGTGCTGGTCTCCGGGCCGCTCGCCGAGGCGGCCCCGCGGATCCGCGAGCTGCGGGAGCGGGCCCGCGAGCGCAAGGGCTGGATCATGGACACCTACCTGCTGCGGCGCTCCGACGGCTGACGGCCGCGCTCCGGCCCCGGCCCCGGCCTCGGCCCCGGCCCCGGTCCCGGTCCCGGTCCCGAAACGACGAACGGCCGCGCCCCGCCGGGGAGACCGGCGCGGCACGGCCGTTCGGGCCCGCGCCGGTCAGGCCTTCCTGACCACGCCGGACTTGAGCTGCATCGCGCCGAAGCCCTCGACCCGGCAGTCGATGTCGTGCCCGTCCACCCCGTCCACCAGACGGATGTTGCGCACCTTGGTGCCGGCCTTGATGCCGGAGGCACTGCCCTTGACCTTGAGCGCCTTGACCACCGTCACGGTGTCGCCGTCGCTCAGCACGTTGCCGACGGCGTCCCTGACCACCCGCTCGCCGACCGCCGCACCGGCCTCCTCCGCGCCGCCGGGCACCCACTCGTGGGCGCACTCGGAGCAGACCACGAGGGCGTTCGTCTCATAGGTGTACTCGCTGGAGCACTGCGGGCACAGGGGGAGGCTGTCGCTCGTGCGTTCAGGATATCCGGGGGCTCGGAGGCGCCCCCGGCGACGGCCGACGCGCCGGCGCGGGAGTCGGAGCCGGGCGGGGCGGGCCGGGAGCGTGCGGGAGCCGGGCTGCGGCGAGACCGGCTACGGCCGGTCCGATGGTCGTAGGCATGCGGAAATCCTCTCCGGCGTACGGCAGTCGGGGAGCCGCTTCGCCGGATTTCCCGCCCCCCGGAGCCGCATGTGGCGCGATCCCGCACCTTCCGCGCGGCGAGCGCGCCCGCCCTCGGGCGCCGGCATGACCCAACCCCCTGGAACTCCCGACCCGTTCACCCCACGGAGGAGGAGTGCGGCCGCCGAACGGACGCGGCCGGGCCCGCGGCTCACCCTGCCGTGAGCGCGAGCCGGATCCAGCGCTCGGACTCCTCGACCGCCGCCGCCACGTCGAAGGACTCCGGATCGGTCGCGGCCTGCACCACCAGCCCCTTGAGCAGCCCGACGAACACCGGCGCGAAGGCCCGCGGGTCCACGCCGGGGCGCAGCTCGCCGTCCCGCTGCCCCTGCCCGACGACCTCGGCCGTCCACTGCCGGGTCCGGGCGTCCAGCTCGGCCACCGCAGCGGTCAGCTCCGAGGCTCCGGCGAGCGCCTCGGCGCCCAGCACCACGAAGGCCCGGCCCAGGTCGGTCGGGTTGCGCACGCCCTCCAGGCAGCCGCGGGCGAACCCGCACAGCTCCTCCAGCGCCCCCGCCCCGCTGCGCTCCGGCGCGGCCGCCGCCATCGCCTCGGCCAGCGCCTCCTCCTGCAGCCGCGCCAGCAGCGCGGCCTTCGAGCCGAAGTAGTGGGTGGCCAGGCCCCGGCTGAACCCCGCCTCCTCCCCGACCCTGGCCAGCGTGACGCCGGTGCTGCCGTGCTCGGCGATCAGCCGGGCGGCGGCCGCGATCAGCGCGGACTCGGCCCGTGCGCGCCGTTCGGCCTGGGTGCGGCGGGCCGGCGCCGCCCGGAGCGCCCCGGCGCCGCCGGCCCGGCCCTCATCGTGCGTAGACATGCCACCATGTTAGTGTGAACTTGCTTGTTGGATAACAAGTAACTTCCGGAGCGGCGGGCACACCCCCGACCCGCCGCCCCCGTGAGAAGGGAAGTCCCGATGACCGCCACGATGCTCGCCGGCCGGCTCGACGTCGCGAAGGGCTCCTTCGCCGTGGAGGAGGTCCCCGTCCCGGCCCCCGGCCCGGGCGAGGTACTGATCAAGGTCGAGGCCGCCGGCGTCTGCCTCTCCGACGTCCACCTGATCGAGGGCATGCTCAAGCCGCTCTTCCTCAAGGGAGACAAGGTCACCCTCGGCCACGAGGTCGCGGGCACCGTGCACACCCTCGGCGAGGGCGTGACCGGTACGGCCGTCGGGGACCGGGTGCTCCTCCAGGCCGGCGAGACCCGCGACGGCGTGGTGCACACCCGCGGCGTGGACTACGACGGCGGCTGGGCCGAGTACGCGCTCGCCACCGCCACCACCCTGGTGCCGATCCCGGACGAGCTGCCCTTCGAGCAGGCCTGCTTCATCCCCGACGCGGTCTCCACCCCGTGGGCCGCGATCACCACCACCGGCGCCGTGCGCCCGGCCGAGGCGGTCGGCGTCTGGGGCGTCGGCGGCCTCGGCGCCCACGGCGTCCAGCTGCTGCGGGCGATCGGTGCCTTCCCGATCGTCGCCGTCGACCCGCTGCCGGCCGCCCGCGAGCGCGCCCTGGCCTTCGGCGCCGACGCCGCCCTCGACCCGGCCGACCCCGGCTTCGCCGCCCTGCTGCGCGAGGCCACCGGCGGCCGCCCGCTGTCCGTCGCCTTCGACTTCGCCGGGGTCGCCCCGGTGCGCGAACAGGCCATGGCCTCCCTCGGCGAGCACGGCCGCCTGGTGCTGGTCGGCCTCACCGACAAGCCGCTGACCGTCACCAACGGCACCCTGGTCAGCTACCTGCGCCAGCAGATCCGCGGCCACTACGGCTCCGAGGGCCAGGACGTCGTCGACCTGGTCGACCTGGTGCGCGGCGGCCGGCTGGAGTTCTCCCGCTCGGTGAGCGGCACCCTCCCGCTGGCCGAGGCCGCCCGCGCGGTCGAGGCGCTGGAGCGCAAGGAGGGCAACCCGATCCGCCTGGTGCTCAAGCCCTGACCGAGCCTTCCCGGCCCCGGGGCGGGTGCTTGAATGTCCTTTCGGAAACTTCCGGCAAGCCGACGAACAGGACGACCGCATGCACCCGCTCCGGGACATCCCCTGGCACCAGGGCAGCTGGCTCAACGAGCCCGAACGCGTCCGCACCGACGGCACCGACCTCCTGGTGACCACCCGTCCGCGCAGCGACTTCTGGCGCACCACCAGCTACGGCTTCGTCCGCGACGACGGCCACGCACTGCTCACCGGTTTCCCGCCCGGCAGCGCCACCGAGATCACCTTCGTCGCGGACTTCACGGCCCTGTACGACCAGGCCGGCCTGCTGATCCGGGTCGACCCCCGGACGTGGATCAAGGCCGGAGTGGAAATGAGCGACGGCCTCCCCCACCTCGGAGCGGTCGTCACCCGCGGCGTCTCCGACTGGTCCCTCGCCCCCGTCCCCGACTGGCACGGCCGCGCGGTCACCGTCCGCGCCAGCCGCACGGGCGACGCCGTGACCATCCGCGCCCGCTGCGAGGACGCCCCCTGGCGCCTCGTCCGCCTCGCGCCCCTCGCCCCGGAGGCGGACGCGACCGCCGGCCCGTTCTGCTGCTCCCCCGAGCGGGCCGGCCTCCAGGTGCGCTTCACCCGCTTCGCCCAGGGGCCCGCCGACCCGGGGGGGGGGGGGGGGGGGGGGGGGGGGGGGGCGGGGGCGCGGGGCCGGGCCCCCCCCCCCCCCCCCCCCCCCCCCCCCCCCCCCCCCCCCGGCCCCCCCCCCCCGGGGCCCCCCCGGGGGGGGCGCCCCCGGGGGGGGCCCCCCCCCGTCACTCCCCGACGGCGGCCCCCGGCGCCGTCCCTCCCCAGGTGGCGTCACCCGCCCGACGCCACCACCGCCCCGACAAGCCGCCACGGCCCCAACTCCGCTCCCCCGGCCGGGAAATGGCCTGCGCACCCCTAGCCAACCGGCCAGTAGCGCCCCTACCGTCGACTCCCCGTGAGACTTCGACGGAGGAGTCCGCCTTGCGTTCACGCCAACGCCCCCGCCCCCGCTCCCTCCGACTCCCGGCCGCCGCCCTCGCCCCGGCCCTGCTCGTCACCGCGGCTCTGACCACCACCCCCGCCGCGACCGCCGCCCCCGCCCCCATGACCGCGACCGCCGCCCCCGCCGACTACTGCGGCGGCCGCTGCGCCGACATCCTGCCGCCCGGCGAGAACGGCAACGCCACCCTCGCCGAGATCCTGCTCAACCGGGCCTTCGGCACCCGCCCCGCGCACACCGACGACCAGCTCGGCCCCTACGCCGCCCTCGCCGCCGGCTACCCCGGCCTGACCGAGGCCACGCTGCGCGACTTCTTCAACGACGCCTCCTTCGGCGTCCCCGCCGACCAGGTGGCCTCCACCACCAGCCCCCGCCCCGACGTCACCATCGTGCGCGACAAGGCCACCGGCGTGCCCCACATCACCGGCACCACCCGCTACGGCACCGAGTTCGGCGCGGGCTACGCGGCCGCCCAGGACCGGCTCTGGGTGATGGACCTGTTCCGGCACGTCGGCCGCGGCGAGCTCTCCGGCTTCGCCGGCGGCGCCGCCGCCAACCGCCAGCTGGAGCAGACCTTCTGGCAGGCCGCGCCCTACACCGAGGCGGAGCTCCAGCAGCAGATCGACGCCATCGCCGCGCGCGGCGGCCGGGCCGCCCAGGCCCTCGCCGACGCCAACGCCTACCTGGACGGCGTCAACCGGTACGCCACGCAGGCCCACGACGCCCGCACCTTCCCGGGCGAGTACGACCTCACCGGGCACATCGACCCGATCACCAACGCCGGCTCGATCGAGCCGTTCACCCTGACCGACCTGGTCGCCCTCGCCTCCGTGGTCGGCGCGCTGTTCGGCTCCGGCGGCGGAGGCGAACTGGCCTCCGCCCAGGTCAAGTCGGCCGCCGAGGCCCGGTACGGCGAGGCGGCCGGGGACGCGCTGTGGGCGTCGCTGCGCGAGGCCGACGACCCGGAGGCCGTCCGGACCCTGCACGACGGGCAGAGCTTCCCGTACGCGACCGTCCCGGACCACCCGCGGGGCGAGGCTCGGCCCGACCCGGGCTCGGTGGTCCCCGAGCCGGTGGTCCACGACGCCACCGGCTCCGCCGGCTCCCCCACCACCACGGCCCCCGGCGTCCTGCCCGGCAACCTGCTCAGCGCCCGGCACGGCATGTCCAACGCCCTGCTGGTCTCCGGCGCCCACACCGACGACGGCCACCCGGCGGCCGTGTTCGGCCCGCAGACCGGCTACTTCGCCCCGCAGCTGCTGATGCTGGAGGAGATCCAGGGCCCCGGCATCAGCGCCCGCGGCGCCGCCTTCGCCGGCCTGAGCTTCTACGTGCAGCTCGGCCGCGGCCAGGACTACGCCTGGAGCGCGACCTCCGCGGGGCAGGACATCACCGACACCTACGCCGTCCCGCTCTGCACGACCGACGGCTCCCCGGTCACCACCGCCGCCGACTCCTACCTCTGGCACGGCCAGTGCCTGCCCTTCGAACGCCTGGAACGCAGGAACGCCTGGAAGCCGACCACCGCCGACCCCACCCCGGCGGGCTCCTACACCCTGGTGATGCTCCGCTCCCGGTACGGGCTGGTGAGCGCCCGCGGCACCGTCGGCGGCGCCCCCGTCGCCTTCACCTCGCTGCGCTCCACCTACCGGCACGAGGCCGACTCCATCATCGGCTTCCAGGAGCTGAACGACCCGGCCGCGGTGCACGACGCCGCGGGCTTCCAGCATGCGGCGCAGGACATCAACTACACCTTCAACTGGTTCTACGCCGACTCCCGCGACATCGCGTACTACAACTCCGGCAGCAACCCGGTCCGCGCCCCCGGGGTCGACCCGGGCCTGCCCGTCCTGGCCCAACCCGCTTACGAGTGGGCCGACTTCGACCCCGTCGCCAACACCGCCCGGTACACCCCGGCGGCCGAGCACCCGCAGTCCGTCAACCAGGACTACTACGTCTCCTGGAACAACAAGCAGGCGAACGGCTACACCTCGGCCGCCTTCGGCAACGGCTCGGTGCACCGCGCCGACCTGCTGGACGACCGGGTCAGGTCCCTGCTCGCCGACGGCGGCAGGGCGAGCCGGGTCTCGCTCACCCGGGCCATGGAGAACGCCGCCCTGGCCGACCTGCGGGCCGAGGACGTGCTGCCCGACCTGATCCGCGTGCTGCGCAGCGCCCCCGTCACCGACCAGGCCGCCCTCACCGCCCTGCAGCAGCTGGAGGCCTGGCTCGCCGCCGGCGCCCTGCGGAAGGAGTCCTCGCCGGGCAGCCACGGCTACGCGGACGCCACCGCGATCCGGGTGCTGGACGCCTGGTGGCCGCTGCTCGCGGACGGCGTCATGCGGCCGGGCCTCGGCGACGGGCTCTTCGCCGCCCTGACCGGCGCCCTGCAGGTCAACGAGTCCCCCTCGGGCGGCCAGAACGGCCCCGGCAGCGGCCCGGTGAGCGCCAACGAGGCCATCCCGCACAAGGGTTCGTCCTTCCAGTACGGCTGGTGGAGCTACCTGGACAAGGACCTGCGCGCCGTCCTCGGCGACCGGGTGTCCGGCCCGCTGGCCCGGCCGTTCTGCGGCGGGGGCGACCTCGCCGCCTGCCGGACCGTCCTGCTGACCACCCTGAAGCAGGCGGCCGCCCAGACCCCGGCCCAGGTCTACCCCGGCGACGCGGACTGCGCGGCCGGCGACCAGTGGTGCGCCGACGCGATCATCCAGCGCCCGCTGGGCGGCGTGACGGACGCCAGGACCACCTGGCAGAACCGCCCCACCTACCAGCAGGTGGTGCAGTTCCCGGCCCACCGCTGACCGCCCGCCGGGCGGGGGGCCCCCCCCCCCCGGCCCCCCCCCGGGCCCCCGGGGCCCCCGCTCACCCGGCCCGCTCACCCGGACGCGGACCCCCCGGCGCACCGGCACGGCCGTCCGCCGGGCCCGACGCGCGGCCCGCCGGAACTACCCCTAGCGTGGTCCGGGGACCGCCCGACCACCCCCGGGCCGAGGCCCGGGCCCCGTACCAGGAGGCATGCCGACCATGACCGCCACACTCTCCGAGCTCACCGGCGACTACGTCCTCGATCCCGCCCACACCCGGATCGGCTTCGTCGCCCGCCACGCCATGGTGACCAAGGTCCGCGGCGCGTTCCACCGGTTCGAGGGCACCGCCCACCTGGACGGCAGCGACCCGTCCCGCTCCTTTGGCCAGGTGGTGATCAAGACCGACAGCATCGACACCGGTGTGGAGCAGCGCGACCAGCACCTGCGCACCAACGACTTCCTGGACGCGCCGAACTTCCCCGATATCACCTTCCGCTCCACCTCCGTCGAGGTGCGCTCCGACACGGAGTACCGGGTCACCGGCGACCTCACCATCAAGGACACCACCCGTCCGGTCACCATCGACTTCGAGTACACCGGCAACGCCACCGACCCGTACGGCAACCTTCGCGTCGGCCTGGAGGGCTCGGTCACCATCAACCGCAAGGAGTACGGCGTCACCTGGAACGCGGCCCTGGAGGGCGGCGGCGTCCTGGTCGGCGACAAGGTCGTCCTGGAGTTCGACATCTCGGCGGTCCGCCAGGGGTAGCGCGATCGGCGGGCCCGCCGATCGCCGGACCGCACGGCACCCGTCCGGCTAGTCTCCTGGCATGCCGACAGAAGACTCCCTCGCGACCGGCCAGCGCTCCCTGGGCGACCCCGCCCTCGACTACCCGCTCCTGCCCCCGCTCACCGCCGGCTGCCCCCGCACCGGCACCGAGGACGTCTCCTACCCCGTCGAGGTCGACTACGCCTACGACAAGGTCGACCCGGCGGCCCTGTTCGCCCCCGCCCGGGTGCGCGGCGGCCTGGAGCGCTGGGCCCCGCTGCTGCCCCCGCTGCTCGCCCCGGGCCTGGGCGAGGGCGCCACCCCGCTGGTGGAGATCGGGCCCGGGGTGTACGTCAAGGACGAGGCCCGCAACCCCACCTGGAGCCACAAGGACCGGCTGAACCGCTGCACCACCAGCGCCGCCGTGGGCGTCGGTGCGCCGGGCCTGGTGGTCGCCTCCTCCGGCAACCACGGCGCCTCGGCCGCCGCCTACGCCGCCCGCGCCGGCCTGCCCTGCGTGGTGCTCACCGGCCCGGACGTCCCGCCGAACGTCGACGCCTTCCTCACCGCCTACGGCGCCGTGGTGCTCCCGGTGCCGTGGGAGGCCCGCTGGCCGCTGATGCGCCAGGTGGTCGACCGGCTGGGCCTGCACCCGGTCAGCAACCTGACCACCACCCACACCGGGCACGCGTACGGCCCCGAGGGCTACAAGACCGTCGCGTACGAGATCTTCCAGGACGTCGGCCTGCCGAGCGCGGTGTTCGTCCCGACCGGCTACGGCGAGCTGCTGTTCGGCGTCTGGAAGGGCTTCACCGAGCTGCGCCGGCTGGGCCTGACCGACCGGGTGCCGCGGATCCACTCCTGCGAGACGGCCGCCTCCGCGCCGCTCGCCCGGGCGATCGCCGAGGGCCTGCCGGCCGCCCGCGTGACGGTCGGCCCGAGCGACGCGTACTCGATCACCTCCCCGGTCGGCGGCTACCGCGGGGTGCTCGCGGTCCGCGGGAGCGGCGGCCGGGCACTGACCCTGACCGACGCCGAACTCGCCGCCGCCCAGCGGGAGCTGGCGCGAGCCGGGCTCTGGACGGAGCTGTCCGCGGCGGCCGGCCTGGCCGGGCTGCGCAGCCTCGGCGAGCCGGAGCCGGCCGAGGGGCCGGTGGTCTGCGTGTCGACCTCCAGCGGCTTCAAGGACAAGGGGGTCGGCACCCGCACGACGGCGCCGGTCGCCCCCGAGTGGGACGCGGTCGAGCGCCGCCTGCGCGCGGCCGGCCTCACCGGCTGACCGCGAGCCACCCACCCCCGCAGGCCCTGCTGTTCGCCCGCCCGTCCCCGCCCGTCAGGCCTCCGTAGGGTCGGTGTTCGCCGGGGGCCAGCAGGCTTGCACCCTCCGTCGACTCCCCCCTTCCGAAGGGTAGCCACCGTGTCGCGTTCGCTCCGTCGCCTGCTGCCGCTCGCCGTCGCCGTCGCGGCGGTGCCCGTGCTCGCCCTGCCGGCCCTCCCGGCCGGGGCGGCCGGCTACGGCACCCCGACGATCACCTTCTCGGCCGGGTACCTGTCCGGCGCGGTCGGCGCCACCGGCGACCCGACCGTGACCGTGACGGTCGCCCAGTCCGGCGCCCCGGCCGCGGACCTGACCGTCGCCGCCTCCGCCACCACCCGCAGCGCCGTGGCCCGCACCGGCGACGTCACGGTGAGCGGCACCGGCACCACCCGCACCCTGGCGGTCGCCGCCCGGGGCGTGGGCTACGCCGACCTCACCGTCAAGGTCACCGGCCTCGGCGGCAAGTCCGCCACCCGCACCCTGCACTACGCCGCCTCCCCCGCCGTCCAGTCCTCCGCCGCCAGCCGCTACCTGACCGGCTCCAGCGACGCCTCGGCGGCCGTGGACGCGGGCGGCGGCTACCTCGTGGTCGGCGACGACGAGTCCAACACCCTGCGCCTGTACGACCGCTCCAACTCCGGTGCGCCCATCCGCACCTGGGACTTCAGCTCGGCCCTCGGCGTCTCCAAGGAGATCGACATCGAGGCCGCGACCCGGGTCGGCGACACCATCTACTGGACCGGCTCGCTCGGCAACAACAAGGACGGCGTGGTCAAGCCCGACCGGCACACCGTCTTCGCCACCACCGTCACCGGCTCGGGCGCCGACACCCGGCTGACCCTGGCCGGCCAGTACCACGGCCTGCGCGACGACCTGATCGGCTGGGACGACGCCCACGGCAAGCGCTACGGCTTCGCGGCCGGCGCCGCCGACGGCCAGGCCCCCAAGCAGGTCGACGGGTTCAACGTGGAGGGCCTGGAGTTCGCGCCCGGGAGCACCAGCACCGCCTACGTCGGCTTCCGGGCGCCGCTCACCCCGGCCGTCACCGGCGGCCGGGCGCTGCTCGTCCCGGTCACCAACTTCGCGTCGCTGCTGAACGGCTCGGCCGCCCACGCGACCTTCGGCGACCCGATCGAGCTGGACCTCGGCGGGCTGTCCGTCCGCGACATCCGCCGCAACGGCCTGGGCCAGTACCTCATCGTGGCCGGCTCCTGGGCCGCCGAGGACAACTCCGCCCCGTACGCGCTGTACCGCTGGAACGGTCAGCCCGGCTCCGCGCCGACCAAGCTGATCGACCTGCCGACCGGCGACTACGGCGCCTGGGAGGCCGTCCCGGACGTCCCGGACCTGGACGCTCCCGGTGCCCGCGCCCAGCTCATCACCGACGACGGCTCCGCCGACCTCTACGGCGACGGCACCGCCGCCAAGGACCTCACCCACCCCGAGTGGAAGAAGTCCCGCAGCACCTGGTTCACCCTGAACTGAGCGCGCCGGGGCCCTTCGGCACACCGCCGGAGGGCCCCGGCCCCCGCCTCCCGGTCAGAGCTCGACCAGCACCTTCCCGCGGCTGGCCGCACGGTCCAGGTAGAGGCCCCGGTAGGCCGCCGGGATGCTGTCGAAGCCGCGGTGCACGGTCTGCTGGTACGTCACCTGCCCGCTGCGGACCAGGGCCCCGAGGTCCCGGTGCAGCGCGGCCCAGTTCTCCTCGGTGAACCACTCCAGCGAGAAGATGCCGCGGATCGTGGCCCGCGGGAACATGACCAACGGCAGCAGCCGCGGCCCCGTCCAGTCCCCGCCGACCTGGCTCCCCCACTGCCAGCAGACGGCCACCCTGCTCTCCACCGCGAGCATCCCGAAGACCACGTCGGTGAGCGCCCCGCCGAGGCTGTCGAAGTAGCGGTCGACGCCGTCCGGCGCGAGCTCGGCCAGCTCCCTCTCCAGCCGCTCCGGCTCGTCGCCGTCGCGGTAGAGCAGCACCCCCTCGAAGCCCAGCTCCCGCAGCCGCTCCGCCTTCTCCGGCGTCGCCGTGGTGCCGATCACCCGGGCGCCCCGGTGCCTGGCCAGCTGCCCCACCAGCGAGCCGACCGCCCCGGAGGCCCCGCTGACCAGCACGGTGGCCCCCGGGCGCACGTCGAGGAACTTGTCGACCGTCCCCCAGGCCGTCATCCCGGGCCCGCCCAGGATGCCCAGCGCGGTGGACAGCGGCAGGGCCTCGTCGTAGTCGGCCGGGTCGAGCCGGCGGAAGGCCGGGAAGACCATCGGGAAGGTCCCGGTCTGCCAGAGCCGGGGCTCGCCGTTGCTGACCAGGTGGGTGCGCCAGCCGCCGAAGCCCTGCACCAGGTCGCCGGGCGCGAAGCGCGCGGCGGGCCCGGCCTCCAGCACCTCCATGACGGAGTCCGCGCCCATGTGGTCCCCGATCGGGGTGTCCAGCGCGATGCCCTGGAGGTACGGGTCGACGGAGACGTACCGGGTGCGCAGCAGCATCTCGTCCGGTGCGAGCCGGACGTCGAGGTCCTCCACAACCTTCCGGTACACGCGTTCGACGTCCGGCACGCCGTCCGCGTGCTCCTGGACGACCCACTTCTCGATCCTCACGACGTGACTCCAAACTGCCGGGCGGTGGGGCCTACCGGTTCGATGAGCAGGGTGGGCGGCGGTGCACTGTCGTCCACCTCCGCGGTGAAGGGCCTGCCGTCGTCCCGGCAGATGAACTGGACGACGTGCCGGCCGGCCGCCGCGGCCCGGATCAGGCCGCCGGTGGTGGCCCAGACCCCGGAGAGGTAGAAGTTCGCCAGGCCGGGCAGCCCCGGGCCGTTGCGCTTGATCTCCTCCTCCAGCGTCTCGCCGCTCTCCACGAAAGGCTGCCAGCCGAGCACCGTCCCGTCGTAGTTGCCGGTGTAGCGGACCTGGGTGAGCGGGGTGGAGACGTCCTTGACGGAGACCGCCGCCCGCAGCCCGGGGTGGTGGCCGTCCAGGAAGTCCACGATGGCGTCCCGCACCCGGCGCTTCTCCCGCTGGTACTCCCGCCCCCGGCCGACCGGCAGGGTGTGCAGTTCCTGGCCGCGACGGGTCCGGGGCTCCTGCTCCGGCCCGGTGCTCAGCTCCCGCCAGGGCCCGATGTCGCAGAAGTAGCTGGCGTACACCACGGTGGTGTCGGCGGGCGACAGCTCCGGGTAGTGGCGGCTGCGGAACTGGACGTTGATGCTCGGGTGCCGGATGCCGGTCAGCCGCGCGGCGACCTCGTCCTCCAGCAGGTAGGTGGTGCACGGGTCCCCGGCCGGGAAGGGCCGGCGCAGCCCGAGGAAGACGGTCACGTAGCCGGGGAAGACCATGCCCGGCTCGGTGATGGTCTGGGTGTACAGCCGACGGTAGGTGTCGCTCAGGTAGCGGCCCTTGAGCAGGTCCATCATGGTGGTCCGGCCGTCGCAGGCGGCCACCACGATGTCGGCCCGCACCTCCTGGCCGTCGCTCAGCCGCACGCCCACCGCCCGGTCGCCCTCGACCAGGACCTCGGTGACTTTGCTGTTGTACGTGATCTCGCCGCCCAGCCCGCGGTAGCGCCGCTCGATCGACTGCGCCAGCCCGAGCGAGCCGCCCTCCGGCACTCCGGCGGACTGCCCGGCGTGGCAGGCCAGTTGGAAGTAGTTGGGCAGCACCGGGAAGTTGGGGTGCTTCTCGTACAGGATGAAGTTGAACGCCTCGCGCAGCAGCGGGCTCCGGAACCGCGCCGAGTAGTCGCTCATCAGCACGGTGATCGAGCGCCGGATCACGTTGAAGTACGGCAGGAAGGACGCCAGCATCCGCATCCGTTCCCACCGGCCCATCAGCCCGACCGGCTTGAGGAAGGGGTAACGGGCCAGCGCGAGGCGGAACTTGCGCAGCCCGGCGCAGAACTGCCGGATCTGCCGGGCGTCCTCCGGGGCCAGCTCCAGCAGGTGGGCCTCCAGCCGGTCCGGGTCGGAGTAGAAGTAGACCGCCCCGCCGTCCCGGGTGCGCACCACGTTGAAGACGTCGAAGTTGCGCATCCGCTTGCCCTGCAGCGCCCCGAGTTCGAGCCAGATCTGGTGCATCTCGTTGCCCGGCCCGCTGCCCAGCAGCCAGCTGACGCAGCAGTCGAAGGTGAACTCGCCGCGGTCCCAGCCGGTGCAGCAGCCGCCGGGGATCTCGTGCATCTCCAGGATCCGGGTGCGGTAGCCGTTCATCTGCGCGTAGCAGCCGGTGGACAGCCCGCCGAGCCCGCCGCCGATGATGACCATGGTCTGCCGGCCGCTGGTGGTCGTCCCGTTCACTCCGGCACTCCTACGGTGGCACGGTCGAGTTGCGGCAGGCGGCCCCACTTGCCCGCGTGCCAGGGTTCCCGGTTGTCGCTGGGCCAGGCCCGGAACGGCCGGCCGAGCTCCTGGCAGAGGTACTGGGCGGCGAACCGCCCGCTGGTGGCGGCCCGGATCAGCCCGCCGAGCGCCGTCCACTGGCCCGCCATGGAGAAGCCGCTCAGGCCGGGCAGCCGCATCCGGTCCCGGTTGACCAGCCGGTTGGCGGCGTCCTCGGCCTCGGAGAAGGCCTGCCAGGCGAGGATGCTGCCGTAGGTGTTGCCGGTGAACCGCTCGGTGGTCACCGGGGAGGCGACGTCCACGAGTTCGATCCGCCGGCCGAGCCCGGGGTAGGTCCGCTCCAGGAACTCCCGGACGAACGCGGCGACCTCCTGCTTGCGCGCCCGGTAGGCGCGGCGGTCTCCGGTGCGCAGGTCCTTCCAGAACCGGTAGTCGCTGAAGTAGGTGCAGTGCAGCACCGACTTGCCGGCCGGCGCGAAGCCGTCCGCGTAGGAGGACCGCAGCTGGACGACCAGGCTGCGCTGGAGCGAGCCGGGCAGCCGCCCGCTGTCCTCGGGGGCCAGCAGGTAGGTGGTGCTGTGCGGCTCGCCCTCGGGCAGCGGGCCGTCGATGCCGACGAAGGCGGAGACCACCGCCGGGTACAGGTTGCCCGGCTTGTCCAGCAGTTCGCCGTACAGCTTCTCGGTCGCGGGGCTGGAGTAGCGCCCGTCCAGCAGCCGGTCGAGCACCGTCGGGCCGTCGCAGGCGGCCACCACGTGGTCGGCGAAGTGCCGTGAGCCGTCCTTGAGCTCCACCCCGATCGCGCGCCCGTCCTCGATCAGCACGCGCGCCACCCGGCAGCGGTATCCGATCGTCCCGCCGAGCGAGGTGTAGCGCTCCTCCACCGAGCGGGCCAGCCCCAGCGAACCGCCCTGCGGGAAGCCGGCGTTGCCGTTGTGGGCGGCGGCCAGGGTGTAGAGGTACGGCAGCAGCGGGAAGCCCTCCGGCTCCTGGAGGAACATGTTGGGGAAGGCCCGCCGCAGCAGCGGGTCCTGGAAGCGCTCGGCGAAGCCGCTCATCGGGGTCGTCGCGGTGCGCCAGAACAGCCGGAAGGCGGGCAGTACGGTGCGCAGGGTGCGCAGCCGTTCGGCCGTGGTGCGCAGCGGCGGCGGGGTGAGGTCCCAGGGCAGTTCGATCGCGACGTAGCGGCGCAGGTCCCGGCAGAAGGCCCGGATCGGCTTGGCGTCGCCGGGCGCGATGGACAGCAGGTGGGCCTCCAGCCGGTCCGGGTCGCCGTAGAAGGTGACGGCCCGGCCGTGCTCGTCGACCACCCGGTTGAAGGTGTCGAAGCGGGTCACCGACTTGCCGTCCAGGGCTCCGAGTTCGCTCCAGACCTGGTGCGCCCCGGTGCCCTCGGCGGTGCCGATCAGCCAGTCGATGCAGTAGTCGAACAGGTAGCCGTGCCGGGACCACGCGGTGCAACAGCCGCCGGGCAGCACGTGCTTCTCGAAGATCCTGGTCTCCAGGCCGCTCATCTGCGCGTAGCAGCCGGTGGCGAGGCCGGCCAGGCCGGCCCCGATCACGATCACCCGGGGCGGGCCGTCGGCGGCCCGCTCCCTGGTGGTCCAGTCCGGCCCCCGGTCAGCCGCGGCCATCGGCGGTGCCTCCGGCCAGGATGGCGCCCGCCAGTTCGGCGTTGCGGGCGGCGAACTCCCCGTCGAGCATCTCGGCGTGGGTGCCGTGCCCGACGTACACCGCGGTTCCGGCGCTGGAGGCGCCGTGCCAGGACCCGGGCTCGCCGCCCACGTGGACGGAGAGCCGCTCGCGTTCGCAGACCACGTCCACCTGGGCCTTCAGCGTGCCGGTGTTGGGCGTCCGGCTGCTGAACTCCAGGTAGTCCCGGGCCTGTTCGAGGGTCTCCCGGGCAACGATCCGCGAGCCGGTGTGCCGGTGCAGGTGCTCGTGGAGTTCGCGCTCGAAGACGGCCAGGTGCTCCTCGCCGAGGTCGAAGGCCTCGGTGACCCGGTAGGCGTCCAGCATCAGCACCGAGGCCACCGTGCGGCCGCGCCGCTCCAGCTCCTTGGCCACCTCGAAGGCGAGGTTGCCGCCGAGCGAGTAGCCGAGCAGGACGTACGGCCCGGGGGCGTGCAGCTCCTCCACCAGGTCCGCGTACCGGACGGTCTTGTCGTCGCCGGTCAGGTAGTTGAAGGACGCGATCCGGTGCTCCGGCAGGTGCGCGGCGAGCTGCCGGTAGACCAGGCCGTGGCCGCCGGCGGGCGGGAAGCAGAACACCGTGCGGTCCGCGGGTGCCTCGGCGTTGAACCAGAGGTGTGACTCGCCGCCGGCCACCTCCCCGGTGATGATCTGCTCGACGGTGCGGGCCATCCCGTGCAGGGTGGTGACCTTGAACAGCAGCCCGACCGGGATGCTGATGTTGAACTCGCGCTGGAGGTGGTGGATCAGCTCGATGAGCCTGATCGAGCTGCCGCCGAGTTCGAAGAAGTCGTGCTGGAGGCCGACTTCGTCCAGGCCGAGCAGGTTCCGCCAGTGCTCGGCGACCCTCGTCTCGTAGAGCGTGACGGGCGGTTCGTGCTGGGCACCGGAGGTGTCGGCCTTCGGCTCGGGCAGGGCTGCGACGTCCACCTTGCCGTTCGGGGTGAGGGGCAGGGCGGGCAGTTCGGTGAGGTAGGAGGGGATCATCACGGTGGGCAGGTGCTCGGCCAGGTGGCGGCGCAGCTCCCGGCGGTCCAGCGAGGTCCCCTCGGCGGGCACCACGTAGGCGGCGAGGACGGCCTCGCCCCGGGCGTCCTGGCGGACCGCCACGCAGGCCTGGGCGAGCTCCGGGCGGGCGGTGAGGTGCGCCTCGATCTCGCCGAGTTCGATCCGGTGGCCGCGGACCTTGACCTGGTTGTCGATCCGGCCGAGCAGGTGCAGGGTGCCCCGGGCGTCCCAGTGGCCGAGGTCCCCGGTGCGGTAGAGCCGCTCGGGCGTTCCGTCGAGGTCCACGGTGACGAAGCGCCGGGCGGTCTGCTCCGGGTCGTTGGGGTAGCCGGCCGCGACGCCCGCGCCGCCGATCCACAGCTCGCCGGGCACGCCCACCGGGACGGGCTCGCCGTACGGGTCCAGGACGTACACCGCGCTGTTCGGGAACGGCCGGCCGATCGGCACCATCCGGCCGGGCTCCCGGGGGTCGGTGGTGCCCTCGAAGTAGGTGCTGTCGACGCTGGCCTCGGTCAGCCCGTAGGAGTTGACCAGCCGGGTGCGGGGGCCGCACAGGGCGCGCACCCGCTGGTGCTCGGCGGCCTTCCAGGAGTCGGAGCCGACGACCAGCAGCCGCAGGAAGTCCAGCGTCAGGCCCTCGCGCTCGCAGTGGGCCAGCAGGGCGCGGGCCACCGCCGGGACGAACTCGCCGCCGTCCACGGCCTCCTCGCGCATCACCCGGTAGAGCCGGGCGGTGTCGAAGAGCAGCTCGCGGTCGACCAGGACGAGGGTGCCGCCGGTGCTGAGCGCCCGGGCGAGGTCCCCGGAGAAGACGTCGAAGGCGGTGCCGGCCATCTGGAGGTGCACCCGGACCTCGGTGTCCAGCCGGTACTCGGCGCGCCAACCGGCCGTGACGGCGGCCAGGTTGCGGTGGTCGACCCGGACGCCCTTCGGGCGGCCGGTGGAGCCCGAGGTGTGGATCAGGTAGGCGGCGCGGTCCGGGTCGGCGGGCGGCAGCTCCACCGCGTCCCCGGCGGGCCGGTCCAGCTCCTCCAGGGTGACCGGCTCGGCGGGCAGGTCGGCCGGCAGCGGGCGCCGCTGGTCGACCACCACCAGGGCCGCTCCGGCGTCCGCCACCTGGTGGGCGAGCCGGTCGGCCGGGTGCCCGGGATCGAGCGGCAGGTAGGCGGCACCGGCCCGCCAGATCGCCAGCAGGGTGCTGATCAGCTCGGGCGACTTCTCCAGGCAGACCGCGACCACCGAGCCCTCGCCGACGCCGAGTTCGCGCAGCCGTACGGCCGCGTTGCGGGCCTGGCGGTCCAGTTCGCGGTAGGTCGTGCGGCGGGCGCCGTCCCGGCCGGGCGCGACCACCGCGACGGCCTCCGGCCGCTCGGCGGCGGCCTTGGCGATCAGCTCCGGCACCGTGGTGCCGTGCTCGATCCGCCGCTCGGCGCCGCTGAAGGCGGTGAGGATCTCCCGCCGTTCGGCCCCGTCCAGCATCCGCAGCCGTCCGACCGGCTCGCCCTCGGCGGCGCGGGTCATGGCGTCCAGCAGGTTGCGGTAGTGCGCGGCCAGCCGCCGGACGGTGGCCGGCTCGAAGAGGTCGGAGTTGTACTTGAAGACGCAGTGGAAGCAGCCGTCCGCGCGGTCCTCGTAGGCGGACAGCGTCAGGTCGAACTGCCCTTCCTCCTCCGGGAGTTCGATGTACTCCAGCCGGTAGCCGAAGCGCTCCACGGCGACCTTGTGGGTGAGCAGGATGAACATCGCCTGGAAGACCGCGGAGCGGCTCGGGTCGTGCTGCAGCCCCAGCTGCTCGACCAGCAGCGGGAAGGGGTACTCCTGGTTGTCCAGCCCGCCGAGCACGCTCTCCCGCACCCGGGTCAGCAGCTCGGCGACGGTCGGCTCGCCGGCCAGGCTCACGTGCAGCGGCAGCGGGTTGACGAAGTAGCCGTAGACGGAGGCGAACTCCTCCTCGGTGCGGCCGGTGACGGGGCTGCCGACCACGATGTCCGGCTGGCCGGACCAGCGGTGCAGCAGCAGGTAGTAGGCGCCGAGCAGCACCATGAACGGGGTGGCGCCGTGGGCGCGGGCCAGCTCGTGGACCCTCGCGGAGAGGTCCGCGTCGAGCCGGAAGAACTCGGAGGCCCCGTTGTGGGTCTGCACGGGCGGCCGCGGCTTGTCGGTGGGCAGCGCCAGCACCGGCATCTCGGCGGGCAGGTGGCCGCGCCAGTACTCGAGCATCCGCCGGGCCTCGGGCCCGGCCAGGAAGCGGTTCTGGCGGTTGAGGAAGTCCAGGTAGCGGGCGGGCACCGGGGGCAGCTCCGGGGTGCGGCCCTGGCGGAGCGCCTCGTAGACCTCGAACAGCTCCTCGATGAAGGTGAAGGTGGAGATGGCGTCCGAGACGATGTGGTGGACGGCCTTCATCAGCACCCAGCGGTCCGGCCCGCGCCGGAACAGCCGCAGCCGTACCAGCGGGTCCTCGGCGAGGTCGTACGGCCGCCGGTACTCGCGGACGATCAGGTCGTGGATCTCCTCCCACGGCCGGCCCTCGACGTCGAACAGCCCGGTGTCGGCCTCGGCCTCCTCCCGGATGCGCTGGACCGGGCGCCCCTCCTCGGCGGTGAAGGCGGCGCGCAGCTCGGGGTGCCGGGCGACCAGGAAGCGGAAGGCGTCGAACACCAGCTCCGGGTCGAGCTCCGCGCGGACCTCCACGGCGCCGCCGATGTTGTACGCGAAGCCGTCCGGGTGCAGCAGGCGCAGGAACCAGAGCGCCTGCTGGTTGTGGGTGAGCGGGAAGCGGGACTCGTCGGTGTAGAGCTCCACCTCGGCCTCGGCCGGGCCGCCGTCGGCGAGGCGCCCGGCCAGGCCCTCGACGAGCAGCTCGACCAGGTCCCCGACGGTGCCGTTGCCGAGCAGGGCCACCACCGGCAGGGCGACGCCGAGTTCGCCGTGCACCCGGGCGCGCAGCTCCATCGCGAGCAGCGAGTCCAGGCCGTGGGCGCCGAGCCTGGTCTCGGCGTCGATCCGCTCGGCGCCGATCCGCAGCACGGCCGCGGCGGCTGCGGTCAGCCGCTCGGTGACGAGCTCCCGGCGGGCGGACGGGTCCGCGGCGCGGTAGGCGTCCAGGAAGCCGCCGGTCTCGACCGGGGCCTGCTCGGCGGCGCTGGCCGCCAGGTCCGCGACCAGCGGCGGCGGCGCCGGGTACCAGGCGAGGAAGGTCGGCCAGTCGACCACGGTGGCGACCAGCAGCTGGGCGCGGTCCTGGCCGAGGACGCGCTCCAGGACGGCCGTTCCGGCGTCCGGCGGCAGCGAGCTCATGCCGCGGGCGTCGCGGTAGTGGGCGACGAGTCCCAGCTCCTCGATCATGCCGGTGGCCCACGGGCCCCAGTCCAGGCTCAGCCCCGGCAGGCCCTCGGCCCGGCGGTGGTGGGCCAGCGCGTCCAGGAAGGCGTTGCCGGCCGCGTAGTTGGTCTGCCCGGCGGTGGTGAGCAGCGAGGCGACGGAGGCGAACAGCACGAAGTGGTCGAGCGGTTCGTCGCGCAGCAGCCGGTGCAGCAGGTGGCCGCCGACGACCTTGGGGGCGTAGCAGGCGTCGAAGGCCGGGCGGTCCATCTGCGCCAGCAGGGTGTCCTTGACCTGCCCGGCGAGGTGGAACACTCCGCGGATCGGGGGGAGTTGGCGCTGCCGGTAGTCGGCGAGCCAGTCCGCGAGGGCGGCCTCGTCGGTGACGTCCACCGGGGCGAGCAGCGGCTCGGCGCCGAGCGCCTGGAGTTCGCGCAGGAAGGCGATCCGCTCGCCGACGGGGGTGTCGGGGGCGGCGGACGCCCACGCGGCGCGCTCGGGCAGGGCGGTGCGGCCGACCAGGATCAGCCGCCGGGCGCCGCGCCGGACGAGGGTGCGGCAGAGCAGCCGGCCGAGGGCGCCGAAGGCGCCGGTGACGAGGTAGCTGCCGTCCGGGCGCAGCACCGGGGGCAGCGGGCGGGTGAGGCCCTCGGCCTGCCGCAGCCGGCTGGTGAGCCGGCGGCCGGCCCGCAGGGCGATCTCCTGCTCGTCCCGCGCGGCTAGCTCGGCGAGCAGCGCCTCGGCCTGCCCGGCGGCGTCGACGGCCGGGTCGAGGTCGATCAGGGTGCCGCGCTGGGCGACGAGCTCCTGCTGCCACAGCACCCGGCCGATGCCCCAGGCGGGGGCGCCGAGCGGTTCGACGCGGTCGCCGGGGGCGGCGGGCTGGGTGCCCCGGGTGACGATGTGCAGCCGGCCGTCCGGGCGGGCGGCGGGCAGGGCCTGGGCGAGGGCGATCAGGGAGTAGGCGCCGAGGGTCGCGAGCGGGCCGAGGCGGTCGGCGGTGGTGGCGGCCAGGGCGGGCTGGTCGAGGTTCCAGAGGTGGACGACGGTGCCGAAGCCTGGGTCGAGGTCGGCGAGCAGCCGCCGTACGTCCTCGGCGGAGTCGGGCCGTACGGTGGTGCGCTGCCCGTCGTGCCGGTACTCGGTGCCGGGCCGGACGAGGTGGCAGCGGGCGCCGCGTTCGGCGGCCAGGGCCGCCAGCCGGTCGCCGAGGCCGCCCTCGTCGGAGAAGACCAGGAGGTCGCCCGGGGCCTCGTCGGCGGTCGGCTCGGCGGCGGCGACCCAGTCGACCTCGGTGAGCCAGCCGTCGATGGTGGCCAGGCCGACGGAGGCCGGGGCCTGGGCGACGTCGGCGGCCCGGAAGCCGGTGACCCGGCCGACCGGGGTGCCGTCCTCGGCGTAGAGCGCGAGGTCGCCGACGAGCTCCTCGCCGCTGTCCCGGGTGACGGTGGCGTGCACCCACAGCGGGCGGTCGCCGATCGCGTCGAGCCGGACCTCGGCGATCGAGACGGGGAGCCGGACGCTGCCGCCCTCGGGCAGCTCCAGCCGGGTGGTGAGCAGGGTCTGGAAGCAGCCGTCCAGCAGCACCGGGTGCAGGTGGTGGTCGGCCGCGTCCGGGCCGAGCCCCTCCGTCGGCCGGAGCCGGGCGAGCGCCTCGCCGGGGCCCGTCCACACCTCGGCGATGGTCCGGAAGGCGGGCCCGTAGTCGTAGCCGCGCTCGGCGAGCTGCCGGTAGCAGTCCGGGCCGTCGAGGTGCCGGCCCCGGGCGCGCAGGGCGTCCACGTCCAGTGCGGGCCCGTAGGAGCGGCGCTGGCCGGTGCGGACCCGGCCGCCCGCGTGCACGGTCGGCTCGCCGCCGGCGGGGGTGGAGGCGATGGTGAAGCGGGCGTCCTCCGGCGCGTAGCCGAGCTGGACGGCGGGGGGCTCGGCCTCGGAGAGGAACAGCGCCCGGTTGAGCTCGACCTCGGCCAGCGTCACCTCGGTGCCGCCGGTCAGGGTGCGGACGGCCTGGGCGGCCATCTCCAGGTAGCCGGCGGCCGGGAAGACCACCTGGCCCTCGATCCGGTGGTCGGCCAGGTAGGGCAGCCGCTCCGGGTCGAGCGCGCCGGTCCAGCCGGGCTGGGCGCTCGCGGTGCGGCGGCCGAGCAGCGGGTGGTCCAGCCGTCCGAGCCGGACCTGCTCGACCGGCTTGGGCTCCACCCAGTACCGGTCGCGCCGCCACGGGTAGGTCGGCAGCGGCACCGGGCGGCCGCCCGGGTGCAGCGCGTCCCAGCTCAACTCAACGCCGAGGGTGTGCAGTTCGGCGAGGCTGCGGGCGAAGCGCTCGGGTTCGTCCTGCTGCCGGCGGATCGACGGCAGGGTGTGGGTGCGCTCCGCGCACTCGCGGATCGCATGGCCGAGCACCGGGTGCGGGCCGAGTTCGAGGAACAGCGTGTGCCCGTCCTCGGCCATCCGCTCGACGGCGGCCCGGAACCGCACCGGGTTGCGCACGTTCTGCCACCAGTACGCGCCGTCCAGCTCGGGGCCGCGGGCGAGGCCCTCGCGGGCGGTCAGGTAGAGCGGCAGCCGCGCCTCCTGCGGCTTGATGGCGGCGAGGGAGGCCACCAGCTCGTCCCGGATCGGGTCCATCCGCACGCTGTGGTAGGGGACTTCCACGTCCAGCAGCCGGGCGAAGACACCCTGTCGGCTCAGCTCCTCGGCCAGCTCGCCGAGGGCCTCGGCGTCCCCCGCCAGGGTCACCGCGGAGGGGCTGTTGACGGCGCCGAGCGAGACCTGGGAGCGGTACGGGCGGATCCGGCGCTCGGCCTCGGCCTCCGGCAGGCCGACGGCGAGCATGGTGCCGGTGCCGGCCAGGCGCTGCTGGAGGCGGCTGCGGGCGAGCACCACCCGCACGGCGTCGGCCAGGTCGTACACCCCGGCCTCGTGGAAGGCGGCGACCTCGCCGGTGCTGTGGCCGACCACCGCGTCGGGGCGCAGGCCATGGCTGCGCCAGAGCGCCGAGAGGCCCACCTGGACGGCGAAGTTGGCGGGCTGGGCCAGCCAGGTCTCGGCCATCCGGGAGTCCGCCTCGTCGCGCTCCAGCTCGGTCAGCAGCGACCAGCCGGCCTGGGCGCGGATCTCCCGGTCGACGGCCTGCACGGCCTCGCGGTAGACCGGCTCGTCCGCGTACAGCCCCCGGCCCATCCCCCACCACTGCGGGCCCATGCCGGTGAACACCCAGGCCAGCCGGCGCCGGCGGCGCTCCAGGGCGCGGCCCCGGACCACCCGCGGGTGCTCCTCGCCGCGCTCGTACGCGGCCAGCGCCTCGTCCAGGTCCTCCCGGGTGGAGTAGACCACACCGAGGCGCTCGGGCAGGTGCTGGCGGCGGTGCGCCAGGGTGTGGCCGAGGTCGGCCAGGGACGTCCCCTCGGCGAGCTCCCGCCGTACGGCGGCGGCCAGTTCGGGCAGCCCGGCGGCGTCCTTGGTGCTCAGCGGCAGCACCGTGCGGGCCGGCTCGGCCACCGGTGCGGCGGGCGCGGGCCGGGGCGGCTCCTCCAGCAGGACGTGGGCGTTGGTGCCGCCGAAGCCGAAGGAGTTGACGCCGGCCCGGGCCGGGCCCCGGTGCTCGGGCCAGTCCGTCGGGGCGGTCGGGATCTCGAAGGGCAGCGCGTCCAGGTCGATGCCGGGGTTGGGCCGCTCCAGATTGAGGTGCGGCGGGATCCGGCGGTGCTTGATCGCGAGCGCGGTCTTGATCAGCCCGGCGACGCCGGCCGCCGCCTCGGTGTGGCCGATGTTGGTCTTGACCGAGCCGACGTAGCAGCGGTCGCCGGCGCGGCGGCCGATGCCGAGCACCCGGCCGAGGGCGGCCGCCTCGATCGGGTCACCGACCGGGGTGGAGGTGCCGTGCGCCTCCACGTACTGGAGGCTTCCGGGCAGCACCCCGGCGTCGGCGCAGACCCGCTCGATCAGGGTGACCTGGGCGTCCGCGCTGGGGACGGTGATGCCGTTGGTGCGGCCGTCCTGGTTGACGCCGGTGCCGAGGATCACGGCGTGCACCGGGTCCCCGTCGCGCAGGGCGTCGGAGAGCCGCTTGAGCACCACCA
The DNA here is from genome assembly GCF_044391605.1 of Kitasatospora sp. NPDC018619. Lineage (NCBI taxonomy): Bacteria > Bacillati > Actinomycetota > Actinomycetes > Kitasatosporales > Streptomycetaceae > Kitasatospora > Kitasatospora sp. NPDC018619. The sequence goes on along the minus strand of NZ_JBISAI010000002.1, from coordinate 142,606 downwards.
CGCCGACGCCCTCGGCCCGGACGTAGCCGTCGGCCGAGGCATCGAAGGCGCGCGAGCGGCCGTCGGCGGAGAGGAAGCCGCCCTTCGTCTCGGCGATCGTGTACTGCGGCGCCATGTGCAGCAACGCGCCGCCCGCCAGGGCGAGTTCGGTCTCGCCGCGGAGCAGGCTCTGGCAGGCGAGGTGGACCGCGACCAGCGAGGAGCTGCACGCGGTGTCGATCGAGACGCTGGGCCCGCGGAAGTCGAAGCAGTGCGAGATCCGGTTGGACACCATCGTCATCATGGTGCCGGTGGCGGTGTGCGCCGCGATGGTGTCGAACCCCAGGTCGGCGAACTGGAGGATCTTCCAGTCGAGGGTGAACGCCCCCATGTAGACGCCGACCTCCCGGCCGGCCAGGTCGCCGGGGCGCAGGCCGCCGTCCTCCAGGGCCTCCCAGCTGACCTCCAGGAGCTTGCGCTGCTGCGGGTCCATGTGCTCGGCCTCGCGCGGGCTGATCCCGAAGAAGTCCGGGTCGAAGGTGTCGAAGCCGTCGACGTAGCCGCCCCGGCCGCCGATCAGCCGCCCCGGCTTGGCCCGGTCCCTGCTGCCCAGGGTGCCGGTGTCGTAGCGGTCGGCGGGCGTCTCGGTGAGACAGTCCCGGCCCTCGATCAGGTTGCGCCAGTAGGAGCGGTGGTCGTTGGCGTGTCCCGGTAGGCGGCAGCCGATACCGGTGATCGCGATGCGTTCGCGGGGCACGGCGAAGGGCGAGGAGGTCATGATCCATTCCGGGGGTGACGGCGTGGCGCCGGGGACACGGGCAGATGGGAGCGGCCGCTCGGGCCGGAGGGTCAGACGGACTGCTCGGTGGTCTTCGCCCGGCGCCAGGGGTGCATCAGGGTGGCGCCGAGTTCACCGGTCGCGGGGAACGCGGCCGGGTCGGTGAGGCCGACGGCCTTCGGCACTCGGCCGGGCCGCCAGGTGAAGCTCCCGAACACGTGGTCCCAGAGCGAGAGGTCGGAGGCGTAGTGGCCGGCTTCGGCGAGGTCGGTGCTGTGGTGCAGGCGGTGGAGTTCCGGCCCGGCCAGGACGTGGCCGAGCGGACCGATACGGACTTCGATGTTGGCGTGGACGAAATACCCCTGAGCCAGGATGAATATTCCGACCACGAACACCGAATCCGGCGAGAATCCGATCAGCGCCAGCGACAGTTGGACCACGGACTGCGCGACGAACACGTCCAGGAAATGGTTCACGCCGTTGTTCGCGACGTTCACCTTGTCCGGGACGTGGTGCACCCCGTGCAGCCGCCAGAGCCACCGGTTGCGGTGGGACCAGCGGTGCACGAGGTAGTCGCCGAGCGAGCCGACCAGCAGCGCGAGTGGGATCTCCACCGCGAACGGCAGCGCCGGGTGCGTCGGTCCGAGCACCTCCACCAGCGTCGTGACCAGCCCCTGGGCCAGTGCGCCGCCGACCATGCTCAGCACGAAGTAGGCGCTGTACCAGCCGAGTTCACGACGGCTCGGGTGCCAGTCGGCCCGGTACGGGATCACCCGTTCCAGGACCGCCAGGTATCCGAGGATCGCGATCAGGAAGAGCGGGGAGACCTGGTCCGGCGCCCAGTGGAAGTGCAGGGTCGCGACGGCCGTGCACAGCACACCCAGGAGCAGCAGCGGATGGGCGAGCCGGCGGGCAATGGCTGACAGCACGCGCCCCCCGTTCTTCGCGGACTAACGACTGGAAACGTCAGAGACTCTAGCGGGTGATGCGCGCCGTGACAGTCATTCGACGTGTTAACTCCATGAATGACCCGATCGGCGGACTATACGCGCACGAAGTTGACGTTCATCCGGCGCGAAGGGGGCGCATTGTCGAAAGTTTCCGGGACTTGACGGGGTGCACCCGCAGCCGTGCGGGGAAGCGCGCGCTGGTCTGCGCCCCCTCCGCGCTGCCGCGCGCGGTCGGCGATCCGGCCAATCCGGGCTCCCGGAGCGGCCGGCCCCCGGAGCGGGCGTCGGATCAGGAGCGGGCCGGCTCCGCCCGTCGGTGTGCGGCACGGGGCGCGTGCGCCGCGAGACGGTCGCGCAGACCGCGCAGCTCGTACTCGACCAGCGCGGGCAGCACGGTCGCGCCGGTCGCCTCCAGGGCGGGGCCGAGCAGGTCGACGGCGGCCGCCGGATCGTGCGCGCAGACGTGGCAGTCGGCCGCCCGGACGATGAAGAGGAGACGGCTGGCGGGCAGTTGGTCCGGACCGAGCAGGCCGAGGGCGGTCTCGGTGGCGTCCAGCGCCCGGCGGGCCAGCCGGGGGTCGTCGGTGGCCGCCGCGAGGTCGCGCAGCGCAGCGGCCGCGGCGGACTCGACCCGCATCCGCATCGGGGCGATGGAGAGCCAGGGCACGTCGGCCTCGTCCTGCTCGCCGATGTGCTCCAGCTGCGCCCGGGCCAGGCCGATCTGCCGGACGGTCGCCCGGACGTCCCCGGTCAGCGCGAGCGCCCGGGCCTGGCTGATCCGGCCCATCGCCCCGGCCCAGGGCCGGCCCGGGGCGGCGCGCTCGATGTCCCGCGCGTAGCCGAGGGCCGCGGCCGGGTCGCCGTCCAGCCGGGCCAGGATGCTCATGTCGCTGAGCGTGCCGACCTGGGTCGCCTGGTCCCCGGCCAGCCCGGCCCAGGTGAGGGCGCGGTCGTAGCAGGCCATCGCGGTGGCGTTCCGGCCGTCCTGCATCCGCAGGGCACCGGCCGCGTGGGCGTGCTCGGCGGCCAGCCGGGCCAGCGGGCCGCGCTGGTCGGCGGGGGCGGTGGCGAGCCGGGCCAGCACCGCGTGCAGGGTGCGCTCGACGGCGGCGGCCAGGGCCGGCCGGTCGCCGGTCTCGCCGGAGCGCAGGTGGGCGGCGAGCAGCCCGGTCAGGGCGTGCGCGGTGACGGCGTCCAGCGGGCGGGCGGCGGGCGGATCGGCGAGCACTGCGGCGGCGCAGAACTCCGCGTGCAGGGCCGCGAGTTCCGCGGGCTCGGGGACGGAACAGCCCTCGGCCCCGTGCAGCGGGCAGAGCAGGCCGTAGTCCGGCAGTCGCAGCGGGGCGGGGGCGCGCAGCGGGGCGGGCGCGCCGAACGGCGGCCCGCCCGGCAGCGGCGGCCGCAGCAGGGCGGGTGAGAAGGCGTCCAGGTCGCACAGTTCGGCGGTCTCGGCGCGCTGGCAGGCGGCGCTCAACTCCCCGGCGGCGCCCAGCAGCGCGTCGATCCGGTCGGCGACCCTGGGGGTCACCCGGCGGGCGCCGTGCTCGATCTTGCTGACCGCGGTGTGGTCGTAGCCGATCCCGGCGCCGAGCTGTGCCTGGGTGAGGCCGGCCCGGCGCCGCCAGTGCCTCAGCCGGGCGCCGAACTCCCGCCAGGCGTCCTGCCCGCGGCCGGTCGGCGGCGCCGGCACCGCCACCGCGGGGGCCACACGGTTCCGCTGCACGGCTGCCTCCCCGGGCTCGTCGTCCCCGGCCGGTCGCAGGGCCTGTCGACGATTCCAGTGATTCCGACGACTCCGATCAGGAGGACGGTACTCGATCGCCACCCACCGCGTACATGACGTGGTCTCAACCACTTGAAGAAAACCCCAGCTTGGCGCAAAGCCGGACCGACGGGCTTGACGGAATTTGCCAACCCCTTGCCTCGGGCGCACCAGGCATTGACCGGGGCATGACGCCGTGTGAGTGTTCGGGCACCCGAGCGCGGACGGCCCGCACGGCCGTCCCCCCGGACGCGGCCTGCGGTGCGGCCACCAGCCTTCGCCGTCCGCGGTCGAGGACCCCCACACGCGAGGAGCCTCGATGCAACGCAGAGTTTCCGCAGGCCGGTTGCTGACCACGGCGACCACCCTGACCGTCCTGGCCGGCATGATCGCCGCCACCGCGGGGCCGGCCACCGCCGCGCCCGCCCCCTCCCCCGCACCCCCGAGCGCCCTGGCGGCGGCGGTGAACGCGGCCGACGCCGCGGCCGCGGCCGGTCTGGACGCGCTGGCCAAGGGCCCCGACGAGACCTACGAGCGCACGTCCGTGACCCCGTGGGTCGGCGGGCTCTACTCGGTGGCCTACGAGCGCAGCTACCACGGGCTGCCCGTGGTCGGCGGCGACGCCGTCGTCCTCGCCGACGCCCAGGGCCGGGTCCGCGCCCTCCAGTCCGCCGCGACCGGCCCCGTCGGCGGTTCCACCACCCCGCAGATCGGCGCGGACCAGGCGGAACGGACCGCCCGCACCAAGCTGGCCTCGGTGGACTCGGTGGAGTCGCGCCGGCTGGTCGTGCGGGTCAAGGACGGCAACGGCGGCCGCCTGGCCTGGGAGACCGTGCTCGCCGGCCACCGGGGCAGCACCCCCAGCCGCCTGCACGTCTTCGTCGACGCCACCACCGGCGAGGTCGTCGACAGCTACGACGACGTCCGGGCGGGCACGGTCAACAGCGAGTGGAACGGCCCCGCCCCGGTCACCATCAGCACGACGAACTCCGGCGGCTCGTACTCGCTGCGCGACCCCAACCGCCCCGGGCTGTCGTGCTCGGACTACGGCACCGGCCAGGTGTTCTCCAAGTCCGGCGACTCCTGGGGCACCGGCAGCGCCTCCAGCAAGGAGACCGGCTGCGGCGACGCGATGTTCGCGGCGCAGAAGGAATGGGACATGCTCCGCGACTGGCTGGGGCGCAACGGGCACAACGGCAACGGCGGCAGCTGGCCGGTGAAGGTCGGGCTCAACGACGTCAACGCCTACTGGGACGGCAGCACGATATCCATCGGCCACAGTCAGGCCAACAAGTGGATCGCCTCGATCGACGTGGTGGGCCACGAGTTCGGGCACGGCATCGACCAGTACACCCCCGGCGGGGCCAACAACGAGTCCGGCCTGGGCGAGGCCACCGGCGACATCATGGGCGCGCTGACCGAGGCCTACGCCAACGAGCCCGCCCCCTACGACTCGCCGGACTACACCGTCGGCGAGATGATCAACCTCGTCGGCAACGGCCCGATCCGCAACATGTACAACCCCTCGCTCGTCGGCAACAACCCGAACTGCTACTCGGCGTCCATCCCGAGCACCGAGGAGCACGCCGCGGCCGGCCCGCTCAACCACTGGTTCTACCTGCTCGCCGAGGGCTCCAACCCCGGCGGCGGCAAGCCCACCAGCCCGACCTGCAACACCTCCGCCGTCACCGGCATCGGCATCAAGGACGCCGGCCGGGTCTTCTACGGCGGCATGCTCCTGAAGACCAGCGGCATGACCTACAAGCGCTACCGCACCGCCACCCTCACCGCCGCCAAGAGCCTCGACCCCTCGTGCACCTTCTACAACCGGGCCAAGGCCGCCTGGGACGCCGTCAGCGTCCCCGCCCAGAGCGGCGACCCGACCTGCACGCCGTCCGGCACCAGCGACTTCTCGCTGTCGCTCGGCCCGACGTCCGGCTCCGTCCAGCCCGGCGCCTCCACCTCCTCGACGGTGAGCACCGCGGTCACCTCCGGCACCGCCCAGAGCGTCGCCCTGACCGCCTCCGGCCTGCCCGCCGGCGTCACCGCGACCTTCAACCCCTCGTCGGTGCAGGCCGGTTCCTCCTCGACCCTGACCCTGGCCGCCTCCTCGGCAGCGGTGGCCGGGTCGTACCAGATCACCGTCACCGGCACCGCCGGCGCCACCACCCACACCGCCCAGTACAGCCTCACCGTCGGCGGCGGGGGTACCCCCAACGGGCCCGCGCCCGACATCGACGTCGCCAAGGTCCAGGCCCACCTGGCCCAGCTGAACAGCATCGCCAACCAGAACGGCGGCCACCGCCGGGCGGGCAGCGCCGGCCACAGCCAGTCGCTGGCGTACATCAAGGGCAAGCTGCAGGCGGCCGGGTACAGCGTCACCGAGCAGACCTGCACCTCCTGCACCTACCAGTCCAACAACCTGATCGCCGACTGGCCCGGCGGCCCGTCCGACCAGGTCACCATGTTCGGCGCCCACCTGGACAGCGTCTCGGCCGGCCCCGGCATCAACGACAACGGCTCCGGCTCGGCCGTCCTGCTGGAGAACGCGCTCGTGCTCGCCCAGCAGAACCCCGGCCTGACCCGGCACGTCCGGTTCGGCTGGTGGACCGGTGAGGAGCAGGGCCTCCAGGGCTCGCAGTCCTACGTCGGTCAGCTGAGCTCCGCCCAGCGCTCCGCGATCAAGGCGTACTACAACTTCGACATGGTCGGCTCGCCCAACGCCGGCTACTTCATCAACAACATCAACTCCACCGCCGCCGCGCCGATGAAGGCCTACTGGGACTCGCTGAACCTGAAGCCGGAGGAGAACGTCGAGGGCCAGGGCCGCTCGGACGACTACTCCTTCCAGCAGGCCGGCATCCCCACCTCCGGCTACGCGGCCGGCGCCGATGCCACCAAGACCTCGGCGCAGGCGGCCAAGTGGGGCGGCACGGCGGGCCGGTCGTACGACTCCTGCTACCACTCGTCCTGCGACACCACCAGCAACATCGACGCCACGGTGCTGAACCGCAACGCCGACGGCGTGGCCTACACCATCTGGAAGACCTCGGTCGGCGGCACCACGCCCGCCAACGACTTCTCCCTCTCGGTGAACCCGGCCACCGCCACCGTCAAGCCCGGTGACACCACCACCGCGACCGTCGCCACCTCGACCACCTCCGGCTCGGCCCAGACCGTCAACCTGGCCGCCTCGGGCGCCCCGGCGGGCGTGACGGTCTCCTTCAACCCGTCCTCGGTGCAGTCCGGCAACTCGGCGACGCTCACCGTCGCCACCTCCGCCTCGACCGCCACCGGGACCTACACCATCACCCTGACCGGGACCGGCTCGGCCACCCACAGCACCAGCTTCTCGCTGGTGGTGGGCAACGACTCGCCGAACCCGGGCGGCACCTGGACGCCCGGCACCACCTACCAGGCGGGCGACGTGGTGACGTACAACGGGGTCAGCTACCGCTGCCTCCAGGGCCACACCGCCCAGGTCGGCTGGGAGCCGCCGGTCGTCCCGGCGCTCTGGCAGGCCGTGTGACCGCGGCGTCCTGACGCCGGATGAAGCCGCTGCGCCGCGGTCCGTCGAGGGGGACGGACCGCGGCGCAGCCGTGTCCGGGGCGGCCGGGGGGCGCGCCGCCCGTTCGGCGGACCCACGACGGGCGGGCCCCGCCCTGGCGTAGGGTTCGGTGCGGACGCACCGTCACCGATCCGTCACCCACCGGAAGGAGCCGCCCCGTGGACACGGACACCGGCCCGGTACCGGAGCCGGCCGCCGAGATCGTCGAGCAGTGGCGGGCCGAGGAGGCCGAACTCGTCGACCTGCTCGCCCGGGCCCGGGACGGCCTCGGCGGCGTCGCCGCGTTCCGGCTCGGCCCGACACCGACCGTCCTGGTCACCGACCCGGCCGCCGTGCAGCACGTCCTGGGCCACCACCCGGACCGCTACGTCAAGCGCTCGCACCGCGCCCGGACGCTGGTCGGGGACGGCGTGCTGTCCGCCTCCGGCGAGCCGTGGAAGCGCCAGCGGCGGCTGCTCCGGTCGCAGTTCACCGGCACCGGGATGCGCCGCCACGAACGGCGGATCGCCGCGGCGGCGCGCCGCACCGCCGAGCGCTGGGAGGGCTACCGGCGCAGCGGGGAGACCTTCGACGTCGGCGAGGAGATGCGCGGCTTCGCCCTGGACACCGTCTGGCGGGCGCTCACCGGGCTGCCGCTGGACGACCGGACGGACCACGAACTGCGGTCGGTGGAACGGGTGGTGGCCGCGATGCCGACCCTGCCGACGGACGCGGCGGACGCCCGGGACGCCGTCGCCGGGGACCTCGCCCGGATCGACGCGGTGGCGCACGCGGCGATCGACGCGGCGCGCTCGGCCGGGCCGACCGAGGAACCCGGCGTGCTCCGGGTGCTCGTCGAGGCGGCCGAGCAGGACCCGGCGTACACCGACCGGCTGATCCGCGACGAGCTGGTCACCCTGCTCGTCGCCGGCCACGAGACCACGGCCACCACGCTCACCTGGCTCTTCCTGCTGCTCGACCGCCACCCGGAGGCCCGGGCGGCCGACCCGCGGGCGCTGGTCTCCGAGACGCTGCGGCTCTACCCCTCCGCCTGGCTGCTCCCCCGGCACGCCCTCCAGGACGACGTCCTCGCCGGGCACCGCGTCGCCGCCGGGACGGACGTGCTGGTCTGCCCCTACCTCACCCACCGCGACCCGGCCCTGTGGCCCGATCCGGAACGCTTCGACCCGGCCCGCTTCGGCCCCGGTGCGCAGCGCCCGGCGCAGCTCGGCGCCTACTTCCCGTTCGGCCTCGGCGCCCGCGCCTGCCTGGGCACCCGGTTCGCCCTGCGGGAGACCGTGGCGCTGCTGGAACTGCTGCTGCCGCTGGGGCCGTTGGCGTTCCGCTCGCGGCCGGACGGGGCGGCGTACGGCATCACCGTGCGGCCGGACGGGCCGACGCCGGCGGTACTGGGCTGAGGTCGTCCCGGGGCGTGTCCGGCGGTGCGGGCAGGAAGCCGTCGGTGAGCTCCCGGCCGGCCAGGGCGGCGTCGACCCGGGCGCCGATGTGGGCCCGGGTGGTCGGGCAGTCGAGCGGGCGGTCCCGGCTGCAGAGCAGCATGTGGGTGAGGACGGCCGCGGCGTGCTCCAGCCGGCGGGCGCGGGCGAGCATCCCGTCCCGCTGGGCGTGCAGCAGCGCCCTGCGCTCGTCCGCCTGTTCGCTGGCCAGCACGGCGACCGTCCCGCCGACCGGGATCATCCCGTCCACGTGCCAGAGCTGGACCAGGGCGAGGCGTTCCAGCGCCTCCCGGTCGTAGTAGCGGACCCGGCCGCGGCGCGCCGCGGGGGCGACCAGGCCGCACTCCTCGTAGTAGCGCAGGGCCGGCACCGAGAGGCCGAAGGCCGCCGCGACCTCGGTGATCGAGTGGAGCTCCGCCATCCGCCGTCACCTCCCTCGGGGTTGCGCTCAAGCACGCTTGAGCGAGAAAGCTGAGGCAAGCCTAACCTCTCGTCCAAGCGAAGGGCCCTGCGCTCATGCCGCCCACCGATGCACCGGCCGACACCACACCGACCGCCGACGCGCCGGGCGCCACCGCTCCGGCCGCGTCGGGCGCCTCCCGGGCCTCCGGCGTCCTGCTCGTCCTCGGCTTCGTCCTGCTCAGCCTCAACACCCGGGTCGCGTTCGGGCAGCTCGGACCGCTCGCGCCGGTCGCCGGCTGGGGCGCGGGCACCGTGACGCTGCTCGCGCTGCTGCCGCCGCTGTGCATGGGCCTGTTCGCCCCGCTCGGGGCACTGGCCCGGCGGCGGCTCGGCGAGGAGCGCGGCCTGTTCTGGGCGAGCGTGCTGCTGCTGGCCGGCGCGGTGCTGCGGACGGCGGGCCTGCCCGGGCTGTACGCGGGCACGGTGCTGGTGGGGGCCGCGGTGGCGGTGGTGAACGTGCTGGTCCCGGTGTTCGTCCGGGCGCGCTTCGCGCCCCGGCGGATCGGCACCATGACGGGCGTCTACGCGCTGTCCATGGGCGCCGGGTCGGCGGCCGTCGCCGCGCTCGTCGCGCCGGTCGCGAACGCCTGGTCCTGGCAGGCCGCGATCGCGCTCGCCGTCGTCCCGGCGGCGCTGGCGGCGGCCGGCCTGGTGCCCCAGCTGCGGACCGCCCGCAGGCCGGCCGGGCCCGCCGCGCCCGGCGGGCGCCGACGCGTCGGGCGGACGGCGCTCGCCTGGAGCCTGACCGCCTTCTTCGGCGCCCAGACGCTGGTCTTCTACGCGACGCTGGCCTGGCTGCCCACCGTCCTGGTGGACGCGGGCGTGAGCCGGACGGCCGCCGGCACCGACCAGGCCGTGCTGATCCTCGGCCTCGCCGTCGGCGGCTTCCTCGCCCCGACCCTGGCCGCCGCCCGGAACGACCAACGGCCGTACCTGCTGGGCGTGGTGGCCGTCTGCGTCCTCGGCCTGGTCGGGGTGGTGCTCGCCCCGGCGGGCGGGGCCCCGCTCTGGGCCGCCGTGCTCGGCACCGGCATGGGCGGCGGGCAGGCGCTCGCCGCCGTCCTGTTCGCCCGTCGGGGCACCGACCCGGAGCACGTCGCCGCGCTCTCCACCATGGCCCAGACCTGGGGCTACCTGCTCGCCGCCACCGGGCCCGCGCTCGTCGCGGCGCTGCGCACCGCGAGCGGCTCCTGGACGGCGCCGCTGCTCGCGATGACCGGTCTGCTGCTGGCCGGCGGCGCCCTCGGACTCCGGGCGGGCCGGGATGTCACAAACCCGCGCCGGGATCCGTCGGACAGGTGACCGCACGGTTCGCCCGCCCCGCGGACGGACCGGAAGAACACCGGAGCAGAGGAACACACCACGATGACCACCCGCCCGATCACCGCCGAGGTCCCGCTGCGCCCGCGCCTGGCCCAGGACCCGGTGGCGCTCGTCCCCGAGCTCGCCGAGGTCTCGGCCGCGCTGTTCAGGGCCACCGGCAACCGGTCCGTCCCCCGCAGCACCATCAGCCTGGTCCAGCTGCGGGCCGGCCAGATCGTCGGCAGCACCTACCTGACCGTGCTGCACACCGGCTTCCTGCGCAAGGCCGGTGAGTCCGAGGAGCGGATCGCCTCGGTGGCCGGCTGGCCGGACTCGCCCTGGTTCACCGCCCCCGAGCGCGCCGCGCTGGCCCTGGTGGAGGCCGTCCTCCAGCCCAACCCGCACGGCGAGCGGGTGTCCGACGCGCTGTACGCCGAGGTCGCCGGGCACTACGACGACACGGCGCTGACCACGCTCATGCTGGCCATCGGCCAGGTCGGCTTCTTCACCGCCATCGCCCTGGTCGCCAAGCCCGTCCCGGGCCGCTCCTTCACCGACCCCTGGGCCTGACCGGGCGGACGGCGCCCGTGGTCGACCGATCACCCGCCTCGGCATAGGCTGGTCCGCGCCCGAACGGACTTCCGTCGGGCCGCGGGCCGGCGAGCCGGAGGGGCGGCCGCACCCGCGAAGGACCACAGGGGGGCGGAAGCATGTCCGAGGATCGGCGACACGAACGGCGGGGCGACGAGGCGGGGGACGACCGGGCCCGGGACGCCCGGGCGGGGGACGACCGCCTCGCCGACGTCGAGATCGAGTACGACCCGTACGGCGGCCTCGGGGACGACGGGGAGGACGGGGCCCCGCGCGGCTCGACCGCGCGCCGGGTCGTGATGGTCACCGCCGGCGGGGTGTTCGCCGCCCTGCTGGCGGTCGGCGGCTACGGCGCCTACAACGTGCTGAACGCCGTGACGGACCACGGCCCGTCCGGCGGCGGCCAGCAGGGCTCCGGCACCGTGGCGAAGGCCCCGCAGGAGCCGCCGACCGCCGAACAGGCGGAGTCGGCGGCCAAGGAGTTCCTGGCGGCCTGGGGCCGCGGCGACCTCGCGGCCGCCGCCGGCCTGACGGACCGTCCGGAGAGTGCCCGCGCCGCCCTGGGCACCTTCCACGAGCAGGTCGGCCCCCGCTCGCTGGCCCTGACCGGGACGGGCCGCGCGCAGGGCGACACCCCGAGCGAGCCGGCCCTCGGCTTCCGGGTGAGGGCGGAGTTCGAGGGCACCCCGTCCGCCTGGGAGTACGACAGCGTGCTGAGCGTCGTCCGCTCCCCGGACGGGCGGGCCGTGGTGCGGTGGAAGCCGTCCGTGATCCACCCGCAGCTCGCCCCGGGCCGGACCATCGCGGTGAAGGCGCTGCCCGACCCGGTGTCCAAGCCCGCCGACCGCAAGGGCCGGCCGCTGGACGCCTTCCCGTCGCTGGCCGCCCTGCTGCCGCAGATCGCCCCGCCGAGCGGTGCCACCGGCGCCGCCGGCCGGGCCGTGGTGCTCTCCGGCGGCGGGACGGGCGCCGAGCCGGAGCGGCTGTTCGTGCTGACCCCGCCGAGCGCCCCGCAGGTCCGGCTCACCCTGGACGCCGACCTCCAGCAGGTGGCCGAGGACGCCGTCAAGCAGCAGGCGGCGAACGGCAACCCGGCCTCGCTGGTGGCGGTGCAGCCGAGCACCGGCGACATCCTGGCGATCGCGAACGCCCCGCAGGGCGGCTTCAACCGGGCCCTCGCCGGCGGGCAGGCGCCGGGCTCGACGATGAAGGTGGTCACCGCGGCCGCGCTGCTGGAGGCGGGCGTGCGGCCGGACACCGTGGTGCCGTGCAAGGAGACCACCTACTCGCCGCGCGCCTGGCACAACGACGAGAGCGGCGACTTCCCGTCCGCCACGCTCGCGGAGGACTTCGCCCGCTCCTGCAACACCGGCTTCATCGACAAGGGTTTGGAGAAGCTCCAGCCCGGCACCCTCGGCGCGGTGGCCCGCGAGCAGTTCGGCCTCGGCCTGGAGTGGCGCATCGGCGTCCCGAGCCGGGACGCCACCATCCCGCTGCCCGGGAACCGGGACGAGGCCGCGGCCGCGTACATCGGCCAGGGCCGGATCCAGGTCAACTCGCTGCTGATGGCCTCGGTCGCCGCCACCGTGCAGAGCGGGACGTTCCGCCAGCCCGTGCTGCGCGAGGACGTCAAGCCCGTGACGGCGCCCGGCAAGCTGCCCGCGGACGTCGCCCGGGACCTGCGCGCCATGATGGCCAGGACCGCCACCCAGGGCACCGCACGCACCCCGATGGCCGGCCTGTCCGGCCAGATCGGCGCCAAGACCGGCACCGTCGAGGCCGGCGGCCAGGCCACCAACAGCTGGTTCATCGCCTACCGCGGGGACCTCGCCGTCGCCGCCGAGGTCGAGGGCGGCGGGCACGGCTTCAGCGCGGCGGGCGTGGCCGCGGCGCAGGTGCTGAAGGCGGGCGGCAAGGGCTGACGGCGGGCGGCGCGGGCCGCACCCGGGCCGCCCGGGCCTCCAGGTACCGGCGCTCCGCGAGGCTCGCGGTGGCCCGGGCGGCGCCCCGGTACTGCTCGTACGCCCCCGCACGGTCGCCGGCCCGCTCCAGCAGGTGCGCCCGGACGGAGAGCAGCCGGTGGTGCCCGGCCATCCGGGCGTCCTCCTCCAGCCCGGCGAGCAGCGCCAGCCCGGCCTCCGGGCCCTGCGTCTCGGCCAGGGCGACCGCCCGGTTGAGGGTGACCATCGGGTTGGGCGCGATCCGCTCCAGGACCAGGTACAGCGCGGACACCTGCCGCCAGTCGGTGTCCTCGGCGGCGGCCGCGTCGGCGTGGGTGGCGGCGATCGCGGCCTGGAGCAGGTACGGGCCGAGCGCCGGGCCCGCGAGCGCCTCCCTGACCAGCGCCGTCCCCTCCTCGATCAGCCCGCGGTCCCACCGGGTCCGGTCCTGCTCGGCGAGCGGGACGAGGTCGCCGGAGGCCGTCGTCCGGGCGGCACGGCGGGCGTCGGTCAGCAGCATCAGCGCCAGCAGCCCGGCCACCTCGCCGTCCTCCGGCAGCCGGGCGCGCACCATCCTGGTCAGCCGGACCGCCTCGTGGGCGAGGTCGACGCGCTGCAGCTCGCCGCCCGAGGAGGCGGTGTAGCCCTCGTTGAAGACCAGGTAGAGCACGTGCAGGACCACCCGCAGGCGCTCCTCGTACTCCTGCGCCGACAGCGCCGACAGGGCGGACAGGGCGGACAGGGCGGACAGGGCCGATCCGGCCGCCCCGGGCGGGCCGAACGAGCCGCCGGCCGCCCTGATCCGCTGCTTGGCCCGGCTGATCCGGGCCGCCATCGTCGCCTCCGGCACCAGGAACGCCCGGGCGATCTCGGCCGTGGTCAGGCCGCCGACCGCGCGCAGCGTCAGGGCCGTCCGGGAGGCCGCGGTCAGCGCCGGGTGGCAGCACAGGAACAGCAGGAGCAGCGTGTCGTCGGTGTCCGGCACCTCCTCCGGCACCACCTCGGCGGCCGCCGTCGCCCGCTCCCGCTCGCGCCGGGCGCGGTCCCCGCGCACCTGGTCGACCAGCCGCCGGGAGGCGACCGTCACCAGCCAGCCGCGCGGGTTGTCCGGCACCCCCTCGGCGGGCCACTGCACGGCGGCGGCGAGGACGGCCTCCTGCACCGCGTCCTCGCAGCCCTCGAAGCGGCCGTACCGTCGTACCAACGTGCCGAGGACCTGCGGCGTGAGCCCACGCAGCAGGTCCTCGAAGTCCGGTTCCGTCATGCCTCCAAGTGTCCGTCGGAGAACATCACCTGCCGCACCTCGACGCCCAGCCCCTCGATCGCGGCGTCCGGGATCCGGGCGGCCAGCTCGACCGCGCGGTCCCTGTCCTCGCAGTCGACCAGGTAGAAGCCGCCCAGGAACTCCTTGGCCTCCAGGAACGGCCCGTCGGTGACCACCGGCTGGCCGTTGCGGACGGTCACCACGGCGGCCTGCGACGGGTCGACCAGCGCCTGGGTGACGATCAGCTCGCCGGATCCCTTGAGCTCCTCGATGAACCGGCCGTGCCCGGCGCCGATCGCGGCCTTCTCCTCGTCGGTCAGGGCCTCCAGCACGGCCGGGTTGATGTGCAGGCCGATCAGGAACTTCATCCGGGTCCTCCTCGGGTTCGCGGGGCCCTCGGCCGGGCCGCCTCCGACGGTGGTCGGAGCGGGCTCCGCGGTCTTGACGTCCTCCGCCCGGCCATCTTCCCCGAATCCGCGCCGGGGCGGCGGCGGGCGGCGGGTGGATCCGGACGGCTGCGGGGCGGCGGGCGGCGGGCGGATCCGGACGGCTGCCGGCGGGCCACCTTCCGTATGCCGACCGTCCACTCGACGTGACTGCGGTCCTTGATAGCGTCGGTCGTGACGCCGCGTCACCACGGCGCTGCACCACGACGAAACGAGAGAGCGTCACATGGCCCCCAGGACGATCCGCCGAGCCGTCATCCCCGCCGCCGGGCTCGGCTCCCGCCTCCTGCCGCTGACCAAGGCCACGCCGAAGGAGATGCTGCCCGTCGGCGACAAGCCGGTGATCGAGCACACCGTGCGCGAGCTGATCGAGAGCGGCATCACCGACATCACCATCGTGGTGAACGGCGACAAGGGCCTGATCCAGGAGCACTTCCGCCCCAACCCGGTGCTGGTCGAGCAGCTGCGCCGGGACGGCAAGACCGCCTTCGCGGCGGCGGTCGAGGAGGTCGGCGAACTGTCCCGCAAGGGCCACATCAGCTACCTCTACCAGCACGGCCCGTACGGCAACGGGACCCCGGTGCTCAACGCCGCCCGCCACTTCGGCGACGAGCCCTGCCTGGTGCTCTGGCCCGACGACGTCTTCGTGGCGGAGGTCCCCCGCGCGCAGCAGCTGATCCGGGCGTACGAGCAGACCAACGCGCCGGTGCTCGCGCTGATGCCGATGGCCCCAGAGGACTCCTACCGCTACGGCGTGCCGGTGGTCAAGGAGGACCTCGGCGGGGGCTCGCTGCGGATCACCGGCCTGGTCGAGAAGCCCAAGCCGGCCGACGCGCCCTCCTCGTACGCCGCGATCGGCGGCTACGTCATCACCCCCGGCATCGTCGACGAGCTGCGCGAACTGACCCTCCGCTGGCACGAGAAGCCCGAGGACGAGGTCTACCTGACCGACGCCATCAACGCCTACGCGGCCCGGCGCGCGGTCTACGGGCAGGTCATCGCGGGCACCTGGTACGACACCGGCAACCCCGCCGCCTACCTGCGGGCCCAGTTCGCCGCCGCGCTCGCCAACCCCGAGTACGGCCCCGAGCTGCGCCGGCTCGCCGCGGAGCTCTCCCCGTCCGCGACCGGCTGAGGCCGGTCGGTCCCGGCCGGGGCGGCGGGCGGGGCGCCCGACCGGGGCCGCGGGTCCGGCCGGGGCGGCGGCCCTTCAGAGCTCGGTGAGCTCGCCCAGGCCCAGCGTGCGCAGCATGTGGTCGGCCATCCGGCGGTGGCCGACGGCGTTGGGGTGGGTGGGGTCGTCCAGCCATGGGATGGCCTCGCCGTCGGGGAACTCGGCGAGCCAGTGGGCCTCGTGGTCGACGAGCAACGCGCCGGTCCCGGCCGCCAGTTCGCGGACGGCCTGGCAGTACGCGGGCAGCTCCGCACGGGCGGCGCGGCCGGCGGAGCTCGACACCACGGGCGTCTGCAGGACGATCCGCGCACCGGCGGAGCGGTCGATGACCTCGCGCATGGCCGCGCGGAACTCCGGCAGGCCGTCCCGTCCGGCGCAGGCGTCGTTGGTGCCCAGCGAGAGCGACAGGACGTCCGGCGCGAACCGCCCGATGACGAAGTCGTACGCGTCGAGCACGTCCGTGGCCCGCCAGCCGGACACCCCCGTGTTGACCACGACGTCCGTCAGCCGCCCGAGCTGCCAGTGCAGCCGCTCCTGCACGTGCTCCACCCAGCCGCGGGCGCCGTGGGTGTGGTAGGCGGCCTGGGTGATGCTGTCCCCGGCCATCACCCAGGTCATCGGCTCCTCGGAAAGCCCGATCATCTGCTGTTCCTCCCTTGCCGGTTGAGCGTGCGGCGATCCTACGGCCCCGGGGCCGACCGCGCCCCCGGGCGTCCACCGTCCGTCGGCCGCAGGGCGGCGGACGGCACGTCATGGGTCTGCTCCACCGTTCCCACCGGGCGCGGGACGAATTGCCCGGGCACCGGAGGGACCGTATGGTGCTCGGACGCCGTCGCGCGGACGGCTCGGGGGACGAGGAGAGCAGCATGGCGCAGGGGTCGGGGTACGCGATCCAGGCCGGCGGGGCCGAGGCGCAGGCCAACGCGCTGGACAAGGCATCCGAGGACGAGGCGACGATCGGGACGGCGATCAGCGATCCGGTCTGCTACACCGCGGACGTGTTCGGGGGCGAGGACGCCGACCCGGCGTACCGGAACTTCAGCACGTCCTGGCAGGCGGAGAGCGCGACGATCAAGAGCGCGCTGAGCGAGCTGGCCGGCAAGGTGCGGAGCTCCTCGGCCGGCTACCGGTCGGCCGACGGCTCCGTGGTGAAGGACCTCGCGACGGCCTCCCGCAGCGGCGACTACCGGCCCTTCGGCTGAGGCTCGCCGAACGGGCGCGCGGCCCCGCGCGAACGGGCCCGGGAGCAGGACCGACCCGGGAGCACGGACGGGCGCGGGAACCAGGGACAGGTGCGGGAGCGGACGGCGGCTGACGAGCCGCCGGCGGGCACCTGACGCACGGCCGCCGGGCAGCGGCGGGAACGACACCACGGGCAACGGGAACAGGGGGGCGAACGAGCCGCCATGGCAGGCGAATCCACCACGCAGCGCTGCAAGGCGCTGACCGACCGGCTGAAGGACGTCCGCGAGGCGGACAGCAAGAACGATCTGATCTCCGCGATCAAGGGCGCCCTCGCGGTCCACGCGCCGGTCGGGGACCCGGGCACCATCGAGGCGGCCGGCAACCGCTACAAGAACGCGGCCGCCGATTCCCACCAGCTCCACCAGGAGGTCCTGGCGGTCGCCACCGCCGGGCTGCCGGACGTCTGGACCGGTTCGACGGGTGCCAAGGCCGCCGAGGTGGTGGCCGCCGCCGCCCGCGCCGTCGACCAGCAGACCACCGCGCTCCACAACGGCGGGCTGGCGCTGCTCGGCCTCGCGGACGCGCTGCGCTCCGCCCAGGGCCAGGACGGCGCCGCGCGGTCCGCGCTCCAGCAGGTGCTGAGCTCGCTGGGCGGCGAGGACGGCTGGTTCGACGACTGGTTCGAGGACGACGACGAGGAGGCGGCGCGCAAGAAGGCGCAGCAGGCCGCCGTGCCCCAGGTCGACGCGATGCTGAGCGCCGCCAAGCATGCCGACGAGGCGGCCCGGGCGGCGGCCCGCGACCTGAACAAGCTGGCCTCCGAGGCCCGGGCCGGGAAGATGACGTCGGGCGCCGTCACCGCCGCCGACAAGCTGGTGCTGGCCGAGACCGCGGGCCCGGACGGTCCGACCGAGCTGAACGAGCTGCTGACCGCCAACGACATGAAGCGGTCCGGCGAGTACCTCGACAGGATGAACGACAAGGACCGGGCGGACTTCGAGAAGCTGCTCGCCGACTCCAAGTCCCCGCAGGAGCGCGCCTACCTGATGAAGGCACTCGCGGCCGGCCACTCCATGGACGAGATCCGCACCTTCCAGGGCAAGATCCACGGCAAGGACCCGGAGTGGCTCCGGACGCACCTGACGCCCGTCTACACCGAGGACGGGGACACCACCAGCGGCGGGCAGCGGGAGAACGGCTCCAACGTCAACACCGACCAGGTGGCCTTCGACGGCGCCGACTGGAAGCAGGCGGACACCGAGGGCACCTGCGTCGCCTCCTCCACCGTCACCGCCCGGGCGATGGTCGACCCGCTCTACGCGCTGGACCTGACCGGCGGCCCGTCCGGCCAGGAGGACGACCCGGCGGCGTTCCAGCAGCGGCTGCTGGCCGAGCAGCACCGGGTCCACCAGGAGGGCGGCGGCGGCGACGGCTGGAACGGCATGGGGGCGGACGGCAAGGAGAAGGTGCTGGAGAAGGAGGTCAGCCCGCACACCGGCGCCGACTTCGACTACAAGCCGGTGCCGGACCCGAACGCCCGGCGCGAACTGCTGCCGGACATCGAGAAGGCCGTCGCCGACGGCAAGCCGGTGCCGGTCGGGGTCGAGGGCTACGACAAGGACGGCAAGCGGTCGGGCCACGCGATGATGATCGTCGGCCAGGAGGGCAACATGCTGCAGATCTACAACCCGTGGGGCACCACCACGTGGGTCAGCGAGGACGACTTCGTCAACGGCCGCATGGCCGGGGCCTCGGACGACCGGCTGCCCACCGCCTACGCCGTCCACCTGCCGAAGTGACCGGGGCGGCAGGGGTGTCCACGCGTTCACCGGGCCGGGTGGCGGCCCTGGCCGTCGTCCTGGCGGCCGGTCTGGCCGCCGGTCCGACGGCCTGCGGGCAGGACGGGGCGGGCGGGTCGGGCGGGTCGGGCCGCGGCCGGGTGCTCGGCGCGCAGGAGCGCTCGGTCAGCCTGGCCGTCGGCGAGCGCTTCACCATCGCCGTCCGGGACAACACCTCGGTCGGCGACCGCTGGAGCGTCGCGGAGCCGAAGCCGGACGCCTCGGTCGCGACCCTGGTCGCGGAGAAGCTCGACCTCCCGGAGGGGTCGAAGACCTCGGACGGGGCCGGCGGCACCCGCTACTACACCTTCGAGGCCAGGGGCCGCGGCACCACCGCCGTCACCCTCCTCAACTGCTTCCGCAGCTACTGCGACCTCCCCGCCCCCACCGACGAGAACAGGAAACTGATCGTGCGCACCACCTACCCGGTGACGGTCCGATGAGCTCCGAGGACCGCTTCCGCCCCAAGGGCGACGACGAGCTGCGGCAGCTCGACGTCGCCGCCATGCTCCGCTACGGGCTGGCCTTCGCGGGCCCGCACCGGAACGCGCTGTTCGGCGAGGGCGCCGTCGCGGCGGCGCTGGCCGCCGACGGGCTGGGGGTGCTCCCCCGCTCGCTCGCCTTCCTCGCCGAGGTGGTGCGCAGCGGCGGCGCCCGCTACGCCGCGGACCTCGCCGAGCCGCTGCCCGGCGCGGAGCCGGCCCGGCTCGCCCGGGAGTGGCTGGGCTCGGCGGCCACCACCGTCACCACGGTGGACGGCGACCAACTGCTCGCCCGCTGGCTGGACGCCGTGGCGGAGATCCTCGGGATGCGCCGGGACGTCCGGGACGTCCGCGGCGGGGCGGGCGGCTGAGCGGCCTACACTCGGCCGTGCCGGTGGCTCCGACCACCCAGGACGAGAGAGACGAGCCCCTGCCGTGCCGAAGCCGTACCAGCCGAAGCCGTACCAGCCGGGTCAGCCGGCCCCCTCGGAGCCGTCCGACCAGCCGGGCCCCGCGGATCAGCCGGGTCGGTCCAGCCCGTCGGCCCTGCCGCCGGTGATCCGCGGCGACGTCCCCGGGTCGTTCGCCCACGGGGTGTTCCACGAGCGCCACCCGAAGCTCCTCCGGCAGGTGCTGGCCGCGCTGCCGTACGGCCCGGGCGAGCGGGCGGCGGTCGAGCGGCTGCTGGTGGAGAGCACCACCGGCGTGCTGGAGCCGCTCGGCGCGGACGCTCCGGACGGGGCGCGCTGGCTGGCGTGGGGCGAGGGCCTGTGGGGCCGGCCGTGGGGCGAGGCGCCGTTCCTGTGGGCGGAGAGCTACTTCTACCGCCGGCTGCTGGAGGCCACCGGCTACTTCCGGCCCGGCGCCTGGCAGGGCGTCGATCCGTTCGCGCCGTTCAAGTCCGCCGAGCTGGGCGGCCGGGCGGTGGACGAGGAGCTGGCCGCGCTGGACGGGCTCGACGGACTGCCGGAGGCCCGGCGGGCGGAGGCGCTGGTGTCCTCCGCCCTGTGGGGCAACCGGGCGGACCTCAGCTTCCGGATCACCGCGGGCGCGGCCGGGGAGGCGGCCCCTGACCTGGCCGCCGACGACGGCGCCCTGCTGCGGGCCGCGCTGGAGCGGGCCGGGAACGGCGCCGGGACGGTCTGCGTCGTCGCGGACAACGCGGGCCGGGAGCTGCTGCCGGACCTGGTGCTGATCGACCACCTGCTGGCCCACGGCCTGGCGGCGCGGGTCGCGCTGTACGTGAAGCCCCAGCCGTACTTCGTGTCGGACGCGACGATGGCCGACGTCCTCGCCGCGGTCGGCCGGCTGCGCGCCGCGCCCTCCCCCGCCGCCGCGGCGGTCGGCGCCCGGCTGTGGCGGGCGCTGGGCGACGGCGCACTGGCCGTCCGGACGCATCCCTTCTTCTGCGCCCCGCTGCCCTACCACGACCTGCCCGCCGACCTGCGGGCCGAGTTCGCCGGGGCGGCGCTGACGATCGTCAAGGGGGACCTCAACTACCGCCGGCTGGTCGGTGACCGGTACTGGCCGCCGACCACCCCGTTCGCCGGGGCGGCGGGGGCGGCGGGGCACTTCCCCTCGGCCGTGGCGGCGCTGCGGACGCTGAAGTCGGACGTGGTCGTGGGCCTGGACGCCGCCGTCCTCGCCCGGCTCGACGGGACGGGGACGCCGTGGCGCACCGACGGCCGGCACGCCGTCGTCCAGGTGGACCCGCGCACGGGCCCGGCGGCCTGACCGGGCCGGCGTCCCGGCGGGCCCGGCGGTCTGACGGCCCGGCGGGCCCCAACGGGCGCGGCGTTACCGCTTGACAGGGTGCGTAATACTGTAACGCGCTGGTACGCCCACGGATCCGGCCCCGCCCCCCCTCCCGCTGCTCGGAGCACCGCATGCACCCCTTCCTCGACCACCCCGGGCCGCTCGCCTTCGCACACCGGGGCGGTGACCTCGGGCGCCCCGAGAACTCCCTCGCCGCCTTCGAGGCCGCCGTCGCGCTCGGGTACCGCTACCTGGAGACGGACGTGCACGCGACCGCCGACGGCGTGCTGGTGGCCTTCCACGACGAGCGGCTGGACCGGGTCACCGACCGCACCGGGGCGGTGGCGGAGCTGCCCTGGGAGGCCGTCAGGCAGGCCCGGATCGGCGGGACGGAGCCGGTACCGCTGCTGGAGGACCTGCTCGGCGCGTTCCCCGGGGCCCGCTTCAACATCGACGTCAAGGCGGCGCCCGCCGTCGCGCCGCTGGTCGAGGCGGTCCGGCGGACCGGCGCCTGGGACCGGGTCTGCGTGGGCGGCTTCTCCGACGCCCGGCTGGCCGCCGTCCGCGCCGCGGCGGGGCCCCGGCTGGCCACCTCGCTCGGCCCGCGCGAGGTGGCCAGGCTCCGGCTGCGGTCGCTGGCCGAATCGTTCCTGCGCCCCGCCCGCCCGGGGAAGCCGTCCCGTCCCGGTGCTCCGTCCCGTCCGGGTGCGGCGTCCCGTCCGGGTGCGCCGTTCGCCGGGCTGTGCGCGCAGGTGCCGGAGCGGCACCGGGGCGTCCGGGTGGTCGACGGGGCCTTCGTCCGCACCGCCCACCGGCTCGGCCTCCAGGTGCACGTGTGGACTGTGGACGATCCCACACGGATCAGGGCTCTCCTGGACCTGGGTGTGGATGGCATCATGGCCGATCGCATCGACGTCCTGCGGGACGTCCTCGGCGAGCGGGGCTGCTGGCACGACGGCAGTACCGGCTCCAGCACGGTGATGGGAACCCCATGAGCACCACGAACTCGGCGACGCACCTGCCGGACGACCCCCCGACCGGCCCGGCCGGCGCCGTCTCGGCGGCCACCGGCGACGGACGGGCCCTGCGCCGGATGCAGTTCGGCTGGTACGTCAACGACTGGGCCAACGCCGCCTTCTCGGCCACCGTCCTGACCGTCTTCCTCGGCCCGTACCTGACCTCCGTCGCCAAGGACGCCGCCGACCCGGCCGGCGACGTGCACCCGCTCGGCCTGACGATCCGCGCGGGATCGTTCTTCCCGTACACCGTCTCCTTCTCCGTGCTGCTCTCGGTCGCGGTGATGCTGCTCACCGGTACCCTCGCCGACCGCACCGGGCGGCACAAGGAGCTGATGTGCGGCTTCGCGTACGTCGGCTCGCTCGCCACGATGGGGATGTTCTTCCTCGGCGGCGACCGCTACCTGCTCGGCGGCGCGCTGCTCGTGGTCGCCAACATCTCGTACGCCGTCTCGGTCGCGCTCTCCTACGCCTACCTGCCCGGCCTGGCCTCCCCCGACGAGCGCGACCAGGTCTCCTCCAAGGGCTGGGCCTACGGCTACGCGGGCGGCGGACTGCTGCTGATCGCCAACCTGGCGCTGTTCCAGGGCCACGACGCGTTCGGCCTGGACTCCGGCACCGCCGTACGGATCTGCCTCGCCTCGGCGGGCCTGTGGTGGGCGCTGTTCACCGTCGTGCCGATGCTGCGGCTGCCCTCCCGGGCGGGCGTGGCCCCCGCGGCCCCCGCCACACCCGGCGGACCCGGCGGACCGGGCAAGCCCACCGCCGGCAGCCTGCGCGAACTCGGCCGCACGCTGCGCGGCATGCGCGAGCACCCGCTCACCCTGCTCTACCTCGCGGCCTTCCTCTGCTACAACGACGGCATCCAGACCGTCGTCTCGCAGGCCTCGCTCTACGGCAGCGAGGAGCTCGGGATGGACCAGACCTCGCTCGTCACCGCCGTGCTCCTGGTCCAGGTCGTGGCCATCGGCGGCGCCCTGCTGCTCGGCCGGATCGCCCACCGGTACGGCGCCAAGCGGACCATCCTCGGCTCCCTGGCCGGCTGGGTCGTCACCCTCGCCCTCGGCTACTTCATGCCCGCCCACCAGCCCGCCTGGTTCTACGCCCTGGCCTGCATGATCGGCCTGGTGCTCGGCGGCAGCCAGGCGCTCTCCCGCTCCCTGTTCTCCCACCTGATCCCGCCCGGCAAGGAGGCCGAGTACTTCAGCTTCTACAAGATCAGCGACCGCGGCACCAGCTGGATGGGCCCGCTCGTCTTCGGCGTGGCCTACCAGGTCACCGGCAGCTACCGCTCGGCGATCATCTCGCTGCTGGTCTTCTTCGTCATCGGCTTCGCCGTCCTGCTGAAGGTCCCCGTCCGCCGGGCCGTCGAGGCCGTCGGCAACCCGGTCCCCGAACGCCTCTGACGCCCCGCCGGACCGCCGCGGGCCCGGCCGCCCCCGCTCAGGCGGGAGGGCGGCCGGGCCCGGTCCGTTCCCAGGTCCGTGGACGCTCCGTCAGCCGGTGACCATGGTCCTGCCGGGGAGCGTGTTCCAGCCGCTCCACCCGCTCTTCCCCGGCCGGTACGAGGCGTGGTTGAAGACGCCGTTCCGGCCGGTGGCGAAGAGGTCCAGGGTGCCGGCCGCCGCGTTGAACGTCGCGGTCGGGAAGCGGCCGGTGCTGAACCTCCAGTCCCCGACGGAGGTCCAGTCGCTCCACGGCTTGCCGTCGGGCTGCCACTCGGCGCGGGCGAGGATGCCGTCGCCGTCGACCGCGAACAGCGCGAAGCCGCCGGTGGCGGGGTCGAAGACGGCGGTCGGCGAGCCCGCGAACGTGCGGCCCCGGATCTCGGACCAGCCGCTCCACTTCGTCATGCCCGGGGTGTAGTAGGCGTGCGCGACGACACCGCTGGTCCGGGTGGCGAAGACCTCCGCGGCCTTGGTGACCGGGTCGTAGGCGGACGTGGGGCTGCCGGTGAACCTCACGCTGTCGTCCTGGGCGTACCAGGGGGACCAGTCCTGGCCCGGCAGCCAGTAGGTCTGCTTCAGCACGCCGTCGGTGTTGACCGCGAAGAGCTCGACGGCACCGGTGGCGGCGTTGTACAGGGCGCTCGGGCTGCCCGTGAACTCCCGGTCGGCCTTGATGTCGTACCAGCCGCTCCACCCTGCCGTGCCCACGGTGTAGTAGGAGTGGGAGACGGCCCCGTTGGTCTGGGTCGCGAAGACCTCCGCGGTCTTCGTCGCCGGGTTGTAGACGGCGGTGGGGCTGCCGGTGAACCTCCTGTCGGTGGGCTGGAAGTACCACTCGCGCCAGCCCTGGCCGTCCTGCATCCAGTAGGTCTGGCTGAGCACGCCGTCGGTGCCGACGGCGAACAGCTCGATGGCACCGGTGGCGGGGTTGAACAGGGCGGTGGGGACGCTCGCGAACTGCCAGTCCTCGCCGACCCGCGTCCAGTCGCTCCAGGTCGTGCCGTCCGCGCTCGAGGAGGACACCACGTGGCGGTCACTGTCGACGGCGAAGACCGTGGTGGTCTTCCGGACCGGGTCGTAGACCGAGCTGCGGGCGGCCGGGTTGGCGGTGACCGTCCCCCACCAGCCGTCGCGGACCTGGTCGATCCACGCGCCGAGGTCGTCGACCCGGGTGTCGTACGCGCCGGTGCGGGTCTCGGTGGCGGGCACGCCCAGGCAGCCGCCCTGCCAGGAGCGGGAGGCGACGGCGACCAGCTCCGCCCTGCCGTTGACCTCGCGGATCACGGGGGCGCCGGTGTCGCCCTTGCAGACCGCCGCGCCGCCGGTGCCGGTGGTGCCGATGCCGGTCGGGCTCACGGTGTCGAGGCTGAACGCACCGGCGTGGAGCCGGTTCGGGATCCACTCCGTCCCGGTGCGCCCGTACCCGGGCACCCGCAGCGTCTGCCCGGCCGTCGGGGCGGTGTCGGCGACCGCGACCGGGGCGATGCCGGTGACGGGCACGGCCAGGCGGGCCAGGACCAGGTCGCGGTCCTGGCGCGGCATCAGCTCCACCACGTCCGTCACGACACCGGCGCCCGTGGCCAGGTCGGTGCGGCCGACGGTGGCGGTGGTCCTCCACTTCGGCGCACCGGCGGCCAGCGCCTGCGGCTGCGCCGGGTCGTCGGAGAAACACGAGGCGGCCGTGGCCACCCAGTAGCGGTCCACCAGCGCGCCGGTGCAGACGCGCGCGTTGTCGCCGATCGCCAGGCGGACGGTGTAGGCGTAGGAGCCGTCGGCGGCCGCGTCGCCGACCACGGCGCCGGCCGGGGCGAGGGTGCACAGCGTGCCGGCGGCCGCGGCCGCGGCCAACACACCCGCCCGACGGGAACGGGACGGGATCTTGCGGGGCATGAGGGTTCTCCAGAAAGCGCGAGGGGAAGGTGCGGGGATCGTTGGGGGGGACGGCAGCCCGCGGGTGCGCGGGCTGCCGTCGGTGTTCGACCGGCGGCCACGACCGGCCGACCGGCGTCGGCCGTGGATCAGGGGGCGGAGGGACCGCCGTGGAAGCGGACCCAGACCGGGCCGCCCTGGCCCTGCGGGTCGACGGACCAGAGGGTGCTGTTGACGTCCCTGACATAGGTGACCAGGTGCCTGGTCACCGGGTCGACGACGGTTTGCGGAACGGCGTCGGCCGCCAGCGCCGTGCCCGACGGGCTGAGGCCGAAATCGGTCCACTTCCCGGTGGCGAAGTCGAGCGCGTTCAGCCGGTTGTCCGGCCCGTTGACGTACACCACCGTCCGGTTGCCGGCCTCGTCGGCGATCGCGACCGGGTCGGTGGCGGCCATCGCGCCCCAGTCGCGCCAGCCCGGGCCCCACGGGTCGACGGACCACAGGTGGTGGGCGGCGTCACGGACGAAGGTGGTGAAGTGCCCGGTGGCCGGGTCGACCACGGTCGAGGGCACCGCGTCGGGGGCCAGGGCCGGCGGGACGAACTCGACCCGTCCGGCGCCCTGGCGGTCGATATAGTTCAGCCGGTTGTCCGGCCCGTTGACGTAGACCACGATGTGGCCGTCGTTCGGGTTGATGACGGGCACCGGGTCGGTGGCGGCCAGCCCGCCGAAGTCGTACCAGCCCTCCCCCTGCGGGTCGACGGACCACAGGTGGTGGGCCGTGTCGCGCACGAAGGTGACCAGGTGGTTGGTGGCCGGGTCGACGACCGTGCGCGGAACGGCGTCGGGGGCCAGCACCGTCCCGGCCGGGGTGGGGACGAATTCGGTCCACTTGTCGGTGGTGCGGTCGTAGGACCAGAGCTTGTGGTCCGGCCCGTTGACGTACACGATCACGTGGTTGTCGGCCGGGTTGGCGATCGCGGTGGGGCGGGCGGCCGCGTAGCCGCCCAGGTCGGTCCAGCCCTCGTTCTGCGGGTCGACCGACCACAGGTGGTTCTTGCTGTCCTGGACGAAGGTCAGCGGATGCCCGGTGGCGGGGTCGACGACGGTGAACGGCGAGCCGGTGACCTTGGTCCCCGACGGGGTCGAGTGGCGGACGTTGGTGATCCACACGCCGAGGTCGTCGACCCGGGTCGCGTACGCGCCGGTCCGGGTCTCGGCGGCCGGGGTGCCCAGGCAGCCGCCCTGCCAGGAGCGGGAGGCGACGGCCACCAGCTCGGCCTTGCCGTTGACCTCGCGGATCGCGGGGGCGCCGGTGTCACCCTTGCAGACCGCCGCGCCGCCCGTCCCCGTGATGCCGACACCGCTCGCGCTCACCGTGTCGAGCGAGAACGCGCCGGTGCGCGGCTTGTTCGGCACCCACTCGTCCTTGGTCCGGCCGAAACCGGCCACCCGCAGCGACTGCCCGGCCGTCGGCGCCGAGGTGCCCACCGCAAGTGGCGTCACACCGCCGATCGGCACGGCGATACGGGCCATCACCAGGTCCCGGTCGGCGCGCGGCACCAGCTCGACCACCTGGGCCGACGTGGCACCGACGGTGGCGGTGGTGTTCCACCTCGGCTTTCCGGCCGCGAGCGTGGCCGGCTGCGCCGGGTCGTCGGAGAAGCAGGAGGCCGCGGTGAGCACCCAGTACTGGTCGATCAGCGCGCCGGTGCAGGCGCGCAGGCTGTCGCCGACGACGATCCGCGCGGTGGCGGCGGAGGCGGTGTCGGCCGCGGCGCCGCCGGAGACGGCGCCGGCCGGGGCGAGGGTGCACAGCGTGCCGACGGCGGCCGCGGCCAGCACACCCGCCGGACGGGAACGGAAGTGGGACTTGCGGGACATGGGGACTCCCCTTCGGGACGGTGTGTGGGAGCGCGGGGGCGGCCGGTCTCGCGTCGGCGGCCCCCGCGGGGCACGGCTGCGGGGACCGGGTCAGCCGGTGGTCGCGGCGATGCCCTGGATGGCGCTGCTGGCGACGCCGTAGAAGGTGGTCCAGCTGCCGTCGGCCTTCTTGTCGGCGGTCCAGATCCTGTCGTCGCTGCCGATGGCGAACAGGCGGACGGTGTCGCCGATGGTGGTGCTGGCGACCTGCTTGACGCCGAGGACGTCGGGCACCTTCTCGAAGGTGGTCCAGGGGCCGTTGCCGGTGCTGTCGGTGGTCCAGATCTGGCTGTCGGCGCCGACGGCGAACAGCCGGACCGCGTTGCCGGTCGTGGTGGCGGCGATGTGCTGGATGCCGCTGCTGGGGATGGCCTCGAAGGTGGTCCACGTCCCGGCGGTGTAGTCGCCGGTGGCGGTCCAGATCCGGTTGTCGCCGCCGATCGCGAACAGGCGCACGGTGTTGCCGACAGCGGTGGCGGTGATCTGCTTGATGGCGCTGCTGGGCAGGGGCGTGAACGCGCTCCAGGTGCCGGCGGCGTAGTCGCCGTCCGCGCCGTAGATGCGCTCGTCGCCGCCGATGGCGAACAGGCGCACCTTGTCGCCCATGGCGACGGCGGTCACCTGCCGGATGCCGCTGTTGCCCGGCACGACCTCGAACGGCGACCAGGCGCCGGAGCCGTCCCGGGTGGCGGTCCGGATCCGCTGGTCGCTGCCGATCCCGAACAGGCGCACCTTGTCGCCCATGGTGACGGCACTGACCTGCCGGACACCGGCGCTGTTCGGCACGGCTGCGAAGGTGCCCCACACGTTCGTGGTGTACGCGCCCTCGTTGGCCCAGATCTGGCCGTCGCCGCCGATCGCGAACAGCTCGCTGGCCGGACGGGAGGCCCTCACCTGCGTCACCCACTCGCCGATGTCGTCGACCCGGGAGCTGTACGCGCCGGTGCGGGTCTCGGTGGCCGGGGTGCCCAGGCAGCCGCCCTGCCAGGAACGGGAGGCCACGGCGACCAGCTCGGCCTTGCCGTTGACCTCGCGGACGGCGGGGGCGCCAGTGTCGCCCTTGCAGACCGCCGCGCCGCCCGTCCCCGTGATGCCGATCCCGGTCGCACTCACGGTGTCCAGGGTGAACGCGCCGGTGTGGAGCTTGGACGGCACCCACTCGTCCTTGGTCCGGCCGAAACCGGCGACGCGCAGGCTCTGCCCGGCGGCGGGCGCGGTGGCGGCGACGGCGAGCGGGGCGATGCCGTCGACGGGCACCGCGAGACGGGCCATGACGAGGTCGCGGTCGGAGCGCGGCACCAGCTCGGCCACCTCGGCCGTCTTGCCGCCGAGCGTGACGGTGGTCTTCCACTTCGGCTTGCCGGCCGCCAGGGCCTGCGGCTGCGCCGGGTCGTCGGAGAAGCAGGACGCCGCGGTGAGCACCCAGGAGCGGTCCACCAGCGCGCCGGTGCAGGCCCGCAGGCTGTCGCCGACCACCAGACGGGCGGTGGAGGCGTACGTGCCGTCGGCGGCCTCGGCGCCGACGAGGGCCTGAGCCGGTGAAATCGTGGCTGCGATGAGACCTGCGGAGGCAGCTGCCATGCCGGCAGCCCTCCGAGAGAGGGGAATCTTGGAATTCATATTTCGGTCCCTCGGATGGAAACGGAGATTCTGGAAGGAGCGGTCTGTCGGATCGCCGGTCCGGGCGCCTGGACGAACCCGCGCGGCGTTCCGATGACGACGGGCGCAGGATCGCTTCGATACCAGGCGTACGTCCCTCGACGAGCAGCCCCGGCTCGGCGGAGCACTTCGCCCCTCAGTGGCGTGAAGCAAAGGCGTGTTGGCATACGGATCACAGGGTTCGCGCTTCCGCGTGCCGGGGACGGGCGATCCGTTGCCACACTGCCGCCGCGGAAACCGGCTACCCGCGGGAATCCCGCCGGTGTCAGCCCGCGACCCGCAGTTCCACGAGCGTGGAGCGGGCCCCCCCGACCGTCCCCTCGCCGACACTCTTGTAGCCTCCCTGGGCCACGGTGACGGCCTGGGTGGTGCCGGCAGCGGTAAGGCTGGCACTGATCGGCTGATCCGCCGCCTCCAGGGCGAAGACGCGGGTCATCTCCAAGGTCAGGTAGGCGTCCGGGCCGGTCGCACGGAAGCAGGCGTCTCCGTTCCGGCTGTAGACCTTGATCTGAGGGGTCGCCGGGTCACAGTCGACCAGCATGAGCCGACCGTTGCCCCTGATGAGCTTGATGCCCGTTGCCTGCAGGATCTCCGCGGCACCCGGGTAGGCGAAGTCCTCCACGGCGGTCGGCGGCAGGTCCTCACCCGCGGCGACAGCAGCCACGGACTGCGCTGACGCCGAGGCCAGCGTCGGCACGGCGACCGCAGCGAGGAGCGCACCGGACGCGGACGCCAGGAGGATTCGGCGAAGACGGCTGGTCACAACGTGTCCTTTCAGGCCGCTCCGAGGCGGCATCAGGTCGTGGGGAATCGCAACACAAATCGGCAAGATCCATGTGCTGCGACCGCAAAGTACTGGACCCGACCGATGCCGCGTCAAGTCAGATCATTTTTTTCGCTTCCGGCCGAATGAATCGCGGGAGCGACGGCTGGTTTGTATGGATACACATTAAAATGAGGCAAGCATCCCGGTTTGCCCCGCCTTTCACTAAAAAAATATCCGGTATCAATGATTTGATTGACAAACAGACATGACCCTGTGTTAGAGATCCTTTCCGGCACCGGGATTCGGTGTCGCGGCATGCGGCCGCCAGACCAAAGGATCGAGTATCCATTGATGCAGAGAACGCGTGCGAAGGGCGGAGCAGGACAGGGGGTGCGCGCAACACGGGCGCTGTGCCTCGCGTTGCTCTCATCCGCTCTCGTGGCAGCGGGAGTGACCTCACCTCCCCGGGCGTTCGCGGACGGTGGAGTCCCGTCAGCGATAGAAGCAGGAACGTTCCCGCAGACGGACCGCGGCCGGACGGTCCAGCTCTGGATGGACGGGGGCCCCGGAGTCAGGGCTGCCGCCGAGGTCGCTCTGACGGGTACCGATGACGACGTGCGGCGGTTCCTGTCGCAGGCGCCCGCGGAGGAGTACCAGGACAACCGGATCTACACCGCACAGATCGCCACGATCGGAGGCGCCGGCCTTCAGGACGCCGCCCGACAAGCCCTCAGTGGCACCCCGGACCAGCTGAAGTCCTTCCTCAAGGACGGCTGGAAGGCCCCACTGCTCCAGGACCAGCGGGTACGTGTGGCGCAGATCATCAGCACCGGTGGGCCCGGGGTCCAGGAGGCCGGTCGCGCCGCGCTGAACGGCACACCCGACGACGTCAAGCTGTTCCTGGAACAGGGCCAGTACGACGAGCAGGACAGCGACGAGCGGGTTCAGGTCTCGCAGATCATGAGCGTGGGCGGACCGTCGGTGGTAGCGGCGGGCAGAATCGCCCTCAGCGGCACCGCGGACGACATCCACGAGTTCATCGAGGTCGGCCAGCACGTCGCCCGCAACCGCGACCAGGAGACCCTGACGGTCGCCCAGCTGGCCGGCCTGGCCAAGGCGGCCGGCGTCCAGGCCGCCGCCCAGAAGGAGGCGGCCAAGGACGCGTCCGCCCGCGCGGTCTTCATCGCCCAGCAGGCGAAGGAGGCGGCGGCGAACGCCGCCCGCGAGACGCAGGAGGCCAGGAACGACGCCCAGCGCGCGGCCGCCGCCACCGAGAACGCGGCCAAGGCCGCCGAGCAGGCCGCCGCTGCCGCCCAGCAGGCGATCGGTGCGGCCCGCGCGGCGAACACCGCGGCCAAGATCGCGGCGAATGCCGCCGCCCAGGCTGCCTCCGCTGCAGCCGGAGCCGCCCAGGCCGCCTCCCGGGCCCAGTCCGCAGCAGCCGGAGCGGCCACCAACGCGTCCCAGGCGGGCGTGGCCCGCCAGGCTGCGACGGACGCCCGTGCTGCGGCTGACGGGGCCGACGAAGCCGCCGACGCCGCCGCGCAGGCCGGCGTCGCCGCGAATGCTGCGGGCGAGGCCGCCAAGAGTGCCACGAGCGCGGGCCAGAACGCCGGCGCGGCGGCCGACGCAGCCGATCAGGCCAACGACTACGCGGCTCAGGCCGGAGTGCAGTCGAAGTCGGCGGCCCAGGCCGCGGCCATCACCCGGCGTCACGCCCAGGAGGCGACGCGGGCAGCCAACGCGGCCCAGGCCCTCGCCGCCAAGTCGGCGGCTGCTGCCAACGAGGCGCGCGACGCCGCTCGTTCGGCCGCCTTGCACGCGCGCGCGGCCGCGAAGGAGGCGGATGACGCGGCCGCCCACGCAGGGGAAGCCGCCAATGCGGCAGAGCAGGCGACCAACCATGCGAAGTCGGCCGGGGAGTTCGCCACCGAGGCGACGGCCGCCGTCACCAAGGCCCAGACCACGCACGAGCTCACGCTGCAGATCGAGGCCGAGGGACTGACCGCCCGGACCAACGCCAGCGTCGAGAAGGCGAAGGACCTGAAGTGGCAGGAGGACCAGCGCACTGCGAAACTGGCCGCCGCGGCTCAGCAGGTCAAGGACACTGCGGCTCAGGCCCGCAATCTGATAGCCGACGCCTCGCGCCCGGACGCCGACACGACGGAGATCGCCGCCAAGGGCCGGCAGGTCGCGGTCATGACCCTCAAGACGGGCGGATCCTGGAGCCGGACCGCGGCCGGCCTGGCACTCTCCGGCGATGACGCCGCGGTCGTGGACTACGTCCGCACCGGGTGGACGTCGGCGGCACAGCAGGACGAGCGCCAGGAGGTGGAGCGGCTCGCCGCCACGACGCGCTCGGACGGGATCGCCGCCGCGGCCCGCACCGCCCTGGCCGGAAACGACCCCGCGAAGGTGACGGAGTTCCTGACGAGCGGCCAGTACCAGTCGGCCGTCCAGGACCTCCGCGTGCACATAGCGAAGATCATTTCCACCGGTGGTCCCGGTGTGCAGGAAGCCGGCCGGGCGGCTCTGGACTCCGGATCGGTCGACAGGTACCGGCAGTTCATCTCCACCGGGCAGCACGAGGCTGCTTACCAGGACGACCGTGTCCGCGCCGCTCAACTCATCGACAGCGGTACTCCGGAGGTCGCCGCCACGGCCCGGATCGCGCTCATGAGCCCGATCCGCACGCTTCGCTCGTACATCCAGTTCGGCCAGTTCCAGGCCCAGCGCGAGGACGAGCTGGCAGCCACGCACGCCGCACAGATCGAGCAGGTGATCGCAGAGGCCTCCACGGTGGCTGCCACCGCTCGACAGGACGCCGCGGAGGCAGCACAGGCCGCGGCAACCGCCCGGGATGCGTCCACCGAGGCCGACGAATACCGCCGGCAGGCCCAGGCCTCCGCCGCCGAGGCGCAGAAGTACTCCGCCCAGGCGGCACAGTCCGCCAAGTCCGCCGAAGCGTCATCGGCAAAGGCAGCCCAATCCGCCAAGACCGCGCGGAAGGCCGAGTCCGAGGCCGTCTCCGCGGTGAACCGCGCGATCAACTCCGCTGCCAGCGCCCAGTACTCGGCGAACTGGGCGAACCAGTCGGCCGGCGCCGCCCGTACGGCGGCCAAGGACGCGTGGAACTCCGCCGTCAACGCGCACGAGGACGCACGTGCCGCCGACGCGGCGTACCGGGACACCTTCGCCAGGGCCGTCGAACTCCAGAAGCAGGAGATGGCCAACTGGCTGAGCGAGCAGGAGAACATCCGCAAGGCGGCAGCCGAAGCCCAGAACGGCCAGCCCCAGGACAAGAAGGACGACAGCTGGATCCCGGGCTGGCTCTCCGGGACCGTCGACAAGGCCTGGAACTACGCACAGCCCTTCTTCAACAAGGACATCTGGATCGGGGCGGGCGAGACCGTTCTCGGCGGAGTCATGGTCGGAGCGGGTGCGACCGAGGACTTCGCGGGCGGTGTCGTGTGCCTCAGTGGTGTCGGCTGCCTGGCCGGCGCCCCCGCCATCGTCATGGGCACCACGATCATCGTCGGGGGCATCGGCATCGGGGCGGACGGGCTCGACCGTTTCAACAACGGGATCAAGACCGCCCTGAGGGAGGCCCAGGAGGGCGGGGGTGCCTCTCGCGGAGCCTCCCACCCCATCGACGAGTCCGCGAAGGCCTTCGACGCGAACGAGCGGAAGATCGCCGACCTGCTCGCCGGCGAAGGCCGCCACGTCAAGTCGGTCCTGGAATCGAAGGTGCCCGGCGAGAGGCGTCCCGATGCCATCGTCGACGGAGTTCCGACGGAGTTCAAGAGCCTTCAGCCCGGCGCCCAGCCCAGCACGGTGAGGAACCAGATCAACTCCGCCAAGGGGCAGGCCAGGGACGTGGTCATCGACGCACGGGGCTCCGGCCTGAACGAAGCCGGAGCACGCGAGGGAATCCAGAGGTTCTTCGGGGAGAACAACAGGTACAACGCTCCGGACCGGATGAACCAGATTCGCATCGTCGGCGACGGCTTCGAGGTCACCTACCCCTAGCCCGGAAGGACCGGAGTCCGTGACGCACAGGTCCTCGGCCGTGTCCGGGACCCGTCACGTCCTCCACCTGCCCATGGCGGGACCGCCGGGACCATCACGGCCCCGGCGGTCCCGCGCCACGCCGGCGGGGCGCAGCGATCGCTCCCTGGGTCCGGCAGTCCTCGCGTCGTGCGCGGAGGAACAATAGACTCGCCAGGATCGCCGCCGTTCGTGTCCGACCCCTGTGGTCAGCCGGAAAGGCCCCCCCGGATCCGGATCCTGGCACCTTCCGGGAAACATGACCAGGAGTTTCACAGTGAGTTCCCAGCACTACATCTTCATCCAGCCGGCAGCGCCCGACACCGATATCCTCTCCGATCTCTCCGCGGCGTGCGGGAGCGAGCTGCAGCCGGTCGGAATCGGGCAGGTGGACCATGTCACGACAGTCGATGGCACCACGCGTGCCGAACTGCAGCTCTCGCACGAGTTCGAGGAGGACCAGGGCATACCGTTCGAACGGTTCCAGGCAGTGCTGGTCGTGCGGGACGTGGACCGGGACCTGGAGCGGCAGTCGGCTGCCGCACGCAGAATCGTCCGTGCACTCGCGGACACCCGGCGGTACTGGGTGGTCCTGGTGTACGAACTGCAGGCCTACATCGAATCGGCGGCACCCGGCGACACCGGGTCACAGCTCTGGCCGCCGGCGCCGGCGCACCGCTAGCGCCTGTCTGCCGCTGAGACGCCGCGGACGGACGGCTCTGGCTGCCCACCGACTGGCCGTCGCTGACTGACCTGCCGAGCGGTGCCCGCGTCGGCGTCCAGAGGCACCTGCGGGCCGCCCGTCTCTGTCCGACGGGCGGTCCGCAGCCGTTCGCGCTGCTTCTCCGTGGTCGGGCCGGCGCGGTCCGGGACCGGTGGAGGGGCGGCCGGGGCCGTACGCCCCACGGCGCACCACCGGCTCCGGAAAGCCCCGAGGAGGCCTTGGACGGCACCCGCCTGCTTGCCCTCGGTCGTCTGGCTCCGGCGCGCCCCGGTCGGGATCAGCAGCCGATGTAGCGCATGCTGAGGCCGGTGATGTGGGTGCCCGAGGGTGCGTAGAGGGTGATGGCGCGGGACTTGCCCTTGCCGCCGGCCCAGTCGCTGTCGACGTGGCCGCCGTTGGAGAGGCTGCCGCGCACGTACGGACAGCGGCCGTCCGCCTTGGTGTCGTGCACCGTGCCGACGACCTTGGTGTCGTAGTTGCACCACTTGCCGTTGGCGTAGCCCTCGCCGGAGCTGATGCTCCAGTTGTTGGTGCACGAGTCGGCGCGCGGCGCGGCCTGGGCGGCGGCCGCCGGCAGGAGCAGGGCGGCGAGGGTCAGGGCGGCGACGGCGGCGCCGGGGACGGCGAGACGGCGCTTGGACATGGCGGTACCTCCACACGGGTCGGCGGTGGACATCCGGGCCGGGCACCGCACGGTACGCACGGCGCGCGGTGCGGCACGTCGGGGCCCGGGCTCGGCGATTCATCGAGCGTGACGTAGTCGAACGACCGCCGTCAACGCGGGAGTCGGGCGCCGGCCGCGGCCTGCCGCCCCTGGCGCACCGCAGCCGCCCGGGCGACCCAGGGGTACGTCCCGCACCATCGGGGTGGGGTCCGGCAGTCGACCGTGTGCACGAACCCCGGCCCGCCGTTCGTGCCCGGCTCCGGTCGGCTCCGGAGGTGGCGGACCTTCAGGCGGCCGAAGCCGCTGGCTCCGGTGATCAGGATCGTCGGATAGCCCCCGGTCGCGCGGCGGGCAGGGGGAAGGTGGTCCTGGCGTTGCCGGTGCCGAGCCCCGAGCCGACCCCGACCGCCGGGTGTTCGATGGCCTCCTCCGGCCGCACCAGCCGCACCCACCCGAGCGCGGAGGCCACCGTGAACGCCCGAACAGGACGTCCGCGGAACGGCGCCCCCGGCGGGTGGGCGGGCCGGGGCGGCGGGGCTCAGTGGCGGTGGTGGTTGTCGGGTTGGGCCGGGTCGCCCGGGTGTTCCAACCCCTCGACCAGGGTGAGGCGGCGGGCGCGTTCGCGGTCGAGCCAGCGGACGAAGACGGAGCGGCGGGCGGCGTCGCGCAGGGCCGGGGTCGGGTCGGGCGGCTCCGGGAGCGCGACCACCGCGCGCAGGGCGGCCCGCCAGGGGCCCGCGGTGACCCAGGTGCCGGGCGGGGCCGCGCGCAGGGCCTCGGCCAGGGAGGCCGGGAGGGTCGCGGGGTCGACGTCCGACTCGCCGTCGGGGAAGGCGAGTCGCCAGCGCTCCGCCGCCGGGCGGGTGGTCATCGCGCGGTGGTGGGCGAGGGACTCTGCGGCCGGCTCGGTGCCCGCCGTCACCGAGTCATAGACGGCGCGGACGGCCGGGTTGCCCTCGTAGGCGGCCGCCGTGATGGAGCCGAGCTCGACGGCGGCCTGCTGGTCGAGGCGGGCGGGCGCCGACGGCCCGACGGGCAGGCCGCGCTCCGCGGCGACCGCCTCGCAGAGGGCCTCGGTGAGGAGCACCTGGGCGACCCAGCGGGTGAGCTGCCGGTCCTCCGAACTGCCGGGCTGCGGCAGGGCGGTGGCGCGCGGGCCGGTCCGCAGGGCGGTCAGGCGGCGGTCGAGGGCGGTGCGCGGCAGGGGCCGTCCGTCGAGCAGACCGAGCACCCTCATGCCTCCACCACCAGGGCGACGGTGGGGGTGTACTGGCAGCGGCCGAACCACATGACCTTGACGAGGGCCCAGAACGAGCCCGGGTCGGTGGCTTCAGGGACGGCGACGGCGAAGTCGACGGTCGTGGTGGCGCCGGCCGGGACGGTGAAGCCGCGGACGGGCTCGGCGACGGCCTCCCAGGTGCCCCACGGCGAGACGAGTTGCAGCTCGCCCCGGATCTCGCCCCGGGTGCGGCTGGCGAGGGTGAGGCCGAGGACGGCCCGGCCGCCGGGGGCCAGGCGCAGGGTCTCGTGGGAGACGGACACGTCCAGGCCGGTGTCCCGTCCGGCGGTGGCCTGGGTGCCCTGGGCGATCGTCCAGTCCTCGGGGGTGTCGCCGGGGACGGGCAGCAGGTCGGGGAGGTCCCCGACGGCGATGGTCACCACGTCCTCGATCTGCTGGCCGTCGTGTTCGATCCGGACGGCCGCGAAGTACAGCCCGGGATCGGCGCCGGCCGGCGGGGTGAGGGTCACCGGGAAGCGCAGGTGGCCGTCGGGCGCGAGCCGGTACGGGCGGCTGCCGAGGCTGGTGGTCCAGCCCTCGGGCGGCAGCACCACGGCCGTGCCCTCGACGGCCGCGTCCCGTAGCTGGGAGGACAGGGCGACGGAGAGCGTCACCGGCTCCCCGGACGTGCGCAGCAGTCCGGGCGAGGCGCCGACGGACACCGGGAGGTAGCCGAGCGGGGCCGGGCCCCGGTTGTGCAGCCAGTAGCGGGCGTGGACGGGCTGGGCCGCCTCGGCGACCGCGCCGAGGTCCGTGTCGGCCGCCGGGGCGGTGACGGCCGGGCTCGCCAGTAGGGTGGCGATCCGTGAGCCCGGGAGGTCGAGCGCGGAGCCCTCGGCGGGGAGCGGGCGCTCCAGGAGGTCCGCGGCCCGCACCTCCCCCAGGCCGAGCGCGCCGCTGAGCCTCGCCGTACGCCCGAGGCCGGTGGACTCGACCAGCCGGACGGCCAGTTCGGGGCCGACCGGCGCCGCCGAGCCGTGCGCGACCGGGTTGCCGGCCGGCTTGAGCGCGCCCAGCAGCACCTCGCGCTGGGGTTCCACCCGCAGCCAGGACAGCGTGGCCGGCAGCGGCCCGTCCTGCGCCGGGGCGATCCGGGCGTACAGCGGGTGGTTGAACTCCTGGCCCCGGGCGGGCAGCACCTGGTCCCGCCAGTCGCCGTCCCCGCCGACCAGCGCGTAGCAGAACTCATGGGTCCAGTGCTGGAGTTGGAACGAGGCGCCGTCGGGCAGGGTGCGCCGGGGCGGGTCGATCCAGACCCCGGAGGGCCAGCCGGTGCAGGAGCGCATCAGCGACAGGTGCAGGGCGCCGGTGGTGTCGACGGCGAACCCGGGCAGTCCGAACCCGAGCAACGCCACGGTGCGGTCGGCCAGTTGCTCCCGGACCGGCGAAGGGCAGACGACGGTGATCCGGGCGTCGGCCAGGTCCTCGACCAGCGCCGCGACATCCGACACCACCAGCGCGGGCAGTGCCCGCAGGTCGCGCAGGTCGGCGTCCGGGCGCCACACCTCAGCGAGCGGGGTCAGCGCCGGCACCCACACCGCACCGTGCGCCTTCAGCGCGGCCGCGTACTCCTCCCCCGCCGACGCGACCAACTCCCGGGCCGCGTCGTTGGTTTCCGGCCCGCCGACCACGATCCGGAAGTCCGGCAGGTTGGAGTCCACGTCCAGCCAGCCGTACCGCGCCCAGTTCGCCCCCGAGGTGGTGGCGGTGACGCCGATCCGGGCGAGCGCGACCACCAGCGGGCGGGCGTCGGCGGCTGCGTCCAGCGTGGGGACGACGACCTCCGCCACGCCGAGGGCGCGCGAGCCGAGCGGCGCCCCGGCGGCGTCGGTCAGCTCGGCCCGCGCCGTGGCGCCCAGCCCGAACCAGGTGTTGGCCGGGTTGTCCAGCGTCCAGGGCGCTTCCGCCGAGTCGACGTCCGGCATCGCGAAGCCGCGCCCGATGACGGCGCCCGCGACCTCGCTGACCGGCAGGCCGCCGGGGACGTCCACCGGGAAGCGCAGCCGCAGCAGCCGGTCGGCGCCGGAGTAGTCGACCACCCGGGTCCGGCAGTCCACCCGGTCGAGGCCGTGCCACAGCGTGACGGTCTGCTCGTAGCGGACGGAGTCGACCGTCCCCTCGACCACCAGGCGCTCGCCGAGCGGGCCGGTCTCCCGGCGGACCGACGCGGGCCCGTCCCCGGAGCCGACCACCGGGCCGCTGGGCACCAGGTGCCAGGGGCCCTCGCCGAAGTCGGGGTGCTGGGGGTACTCCTCGTACACCCGCAGCTCGTTGCCGATCCGGCCGTCCTGGATCAGCTCCCGGTCGTGCCGCAGGTCCAGCACCGAGCACAGGCCGCCGCCGCGTGCCGGGTCGGCGGCCACCCGGTACCGGCCGTTGCCGATCACCGTGCCCGGGGCGGCCGTCCAGGGCTGCTCCGCGCCGTCCTCCCCCTCCACCAACCGCCAGGTGCGCCAGCCGAGCGCGGGCACGTCGGTGGCGAGGAACCGCAGCACGCCCCGGTCGACGGCGCCGGGAACGGGCGAGCCGGAGTCGTCCAGAATCCTCACCGGCCCGATGCCGGAGGGCAGTTCGACGGTGACGAGGTCGGTCCGGTCGAAGGACAGCGTGTTGGTCACCACGACGGCCCGGCCCTCGCCCTGAGTGGCGATGCGCGCGGCGAAGGCGTCCAGGGCCGCGTCCCGCACGCCCGACGCCAGGTCGTACGCCTCGCGCCAGCCGCCGAGCAGGTCCAGGTAGACCTGGTCGGACTCGGAGCCGGTGATCGCGTCGTGGTGGGCGCCGTAGGCGAGTTGGCGCCAGACCTTGTCGAGCGCGGCGGTCGGGTAGCGGCCGAGGCCCTGCGCGGCGGCGAGCGCGGCGAGCTTCTCCGCGTCCACCGCCGCGACCTCGCCGGCCCGCTGGGCCTGCTTGGTGTCGATGTACGAGACGTCCTTGCCGGTGTACACCGGGTTCATGTCGCGGGTCTGCGGGCTGGGCCGGCGCCCGGTGGCGGCGAGTTCGGCACGGACGGCGTCCAGGAACTCGCGCGGGGTCGCGCAGACGAACCGGGGCCAGAGGTACTTGGCGGCCCAGGAGCGGTGGATCTCGGTGACCCACTTGTTCGGCGGGGTGTAGTCCGTTCCCACCGGCAGCAGCAGGTTCCTGGTCGCGCCGACCGGCTTGAGCTTGCGGTACAGCGCGTAGACGGCCTGTTCGGCGGTGGCGAGGTCGGCGGAGGAGTCCATCCACCAGCCCGCCGAGTAGTGGTGCGGCATGTAGTGGGTGAGCACGCCCTCGCCGCCGGGGGCGATCCACTCGAACTCGCTCGGGAACTGCATCACCCGGGCGTCGTCCTTGGCCTCGCGGAAGTTCTTCTGGATCGGGCCCCACTGGTGGAACGGGCCGCGGGCCCAGGCGCTGCCGGTCAGGCCGGCCGCGGCGAGGTGGCCGGGGAACTGCGGGTCGTGCCCGAACACGTCGAGCTGCCAGGCGGTCCGCGGGTCGCCGCCGAGGATGTCGCGCTGGTAGCCGATGCCGTAGACGAGGTTGCGGATGGTCGTCTCGGCGCCGGTGAGGTTGGTGTTCGGCTCGTTGTACGTGCCGCCGACGAGCTCCACCTGGCCGCTCTCCAGCAGCTGCCGCAGGACCGCACGGCGCTCCGGGTGCTGGTCGAAGTAGGGCTTCAGGTAGTCGACTTCGGCCAGCACGAACTTGTACACCGGGTCCCGCAGGGCGAGGTCCAGGTGCGCGTCGACGAGGGCGAAGCCGTTGCGCTCCCAGAGCGGCCGGGTGGTGGCGTCGGCGGAGAGCAGCTCCCACGGCGAGGTGTAGGCGGCCTGGGTGTTCCACCAGACCGGGTCGTAGTGGAAGTGCGAGACCAGGAACACCGTCCAGCCCGGCTCGGCGACCTCGACCAGGGCCTCGGCGCAGGCGCCCTCGGCCGTGACGGTGACGGGCAGTTCGTCGCCGGGCGAGGCCCCGCTGATCTCCAGCGGGACCTCGACCGGCCCGGTGCCGGTCGCCTCGCCGCGGACGCCCGGCCCGGTGACGGTGATCCGGGCGGCCGGGCCGTCCAGGGTGACCCGCAGCACCTGGCGCGGGGCGCCCTCGGGGCCCACGAACAGGTCGGTGCTCTCGACGGCGGTGATGGTGACCGGCACGGGGGGCTTCCTCTTCCTCGGACGGACGTGGCTGACGGGCAGGGGCTGACGGGCAGGACGGACGGGGCTGACGGGCAGGGGCTGACGCGCGCCCGCGGACGGGCGCCCGCGGACGGGGCCGGCAGCCGCGGGCTACGCGCCCCAGGCCTCGAACTCGTAGATGCGGGCGGCCGGATCGCCGTTCTGGGCCGGCGTATTGACCACCAGCCGGACGTAGCGCGCGGTGGTGTCCACCGGGTGGGTCGTCGTGCCGGCGGTGCTGCCGGTGACGTCGGCGACGGTCGTCCAGGGGTCGCCCGTGCTCGACCTGGCCTGGATCGCGAAGTCGCGGGTGTTGTACGAGGCGCTCTCGCCGCCCGCCGCCGCGTGCTTGACCACGAACGACGACAGCCGCTTCGCCGAACCGAGGTCCACCTCCAGCCACTTGGCGGAGGTCAGGGTGCACCACTTGTCGCCGGTGCCGCCGCTGACGCTGCCGTTGACGGCCTTGGCCGGGCCCTCGTTGGCGTTGCACTGGCCGGAGGCGGTGGCCGGGCGGTTCAGCGCCAGGTTGGTGGAGGTCGGCGGGGTGCCGTTCCAACCCACCGTGGTGGACGCGGCGGTGGAACGCCCGTAGGTGGTGGACACCGCGTCGACGTCCAGGGTGGTGGTGCTCTCGCCGCCGGCCCGGTCGAGCCGCCCGACGAAGTACGCGTCGTTGGGCGTGGCGCCGAGGAAGGTGCGGCTGCCGTCCGCGTTGCGCCGGTAGACCTCGTAGTGGTGCACGTTGCCGCCGGGCGCCGCCGTCCAGGACAGCCGCAGGGACTGGCTGGAGCCGGGCGTCACGTCGCCCGCGCCGAGGACGGTGAGGCCGGCCGGTGCCGCAGGGGTCTCCACCGAGCCGTCGTACACGGCGAGTTGGCCGACGCGCAGGTCGTACGCCGGGTCGCTGCCCTCGACCCGCAGGGCGATCTGGGCGACGGTGCGGCCCGCGTACGGGGCGAGGTCTAGGCTGTGCCGCTCCCAGCCGGTGCCGGAGTTGGCGCCGACGTCGATCGTGGTGAAGCTGCCCGGGGCGTCGGTGAAGGAGACCGCGGCCTTGAGCTTGGTGGGCCCGGCGGCCGGGGTCTTGACCACCAGGTCCAGCTTGGTGTTCGCGGCGACCGCCAGCTTGGTCTGGTACAGCCGGACGGTGTTGGCGGCGTCGAGCTTTCCGCTCAGCCGCAGCGAGGAGCCGCCCTGGTAGGCGTCGGCGAAGTCGACGGACGGGGTGAGCCTGGTGCCGGCCGACTCGACCACCCAGCGGTAGGTGGGCGGGACGTCCTGGAGCGAGAGGTTGTTCCAGCCGCCGGTGGCGACCCGGGTGCCGGCCGCGTTGTAGAAGTCGCCCTGCCCGGTGTCGAAGCTGGTGACGAAGGGCTTGGCGGTGACCGGCGAGGACTCGGCGACGTAGCCGGCCAGGCCGGGCCAGCCCGCCGAGAGGTCGGTCCGGGACGGGTCGCCGTTCGCGCCGACCCAGTAGCGGGCGTCCTTGGCGTAGAAGTCGGCGCGGTCGGCGGCGGACTTCCAGGTCCACTCCGGGCGGTAGAGGCCGAGCGAGGTGGTGTGCGGGCGCCCGGCCGGGAAGAGGGAGTTCCAGTCCACGCCGGTGTTGTAGCCGTTCGCCTCGGTGTCGATGCCGGAGTAGAGCTCGTACTCGCTGCGGCCGAGCTTGCGGGCCAGCGCCCGGGAGGAGTCCAGGCCGCTCGCCGACCAGTCGAAGTTCAGGAACATCGAGTCCGAGGTGCGCTTCGAACCGTCCTGAAGGAACGGGGAGTTGGCTGAGGTGAGGGCGTTCTGCCAGTTCACGGCGCCGGAGGTGGTCATCGCGTCGTACCACATGAACTCGGTGCCGCTCTGCGCCTTGGTGTACTGCATCAGGTTGCGCACCTCGCCCGCCAGGGCCGAATCCCCGCCGCCGGTCTCCTGGTTGATGAACCAGCCGTCGAAGCCGTAGTACTGCGCGGCCTGGACGAGCTTGTCGGCGACGGGGTAGCGGCTGCCGGACTTCTGGACGAAGTCCCGCACCCACTGGAGCTGGCCGCCGTACGCGCCGGGCGGGAAGAAGACCGTGCCGTACACCTTGACGCCGTTGCGGTGGGCGGCGTCGATCACGGTCGGGTTGGGGGCGAGGATCAGGCCCTCGCCGGCCGAGCCGCCCCAGAAGACCAGCTTGTCGACGTACTGCCAGTAGCCGAAGGCGTAGTAGTTCGGGTCGGCGGAGCCCTGGGAGGGGTTGTTGGAGGTGGGCCCGAAGGAGACCAGCGAGGCGATCTTCCCCTCGCCGGCGCGGGCGTTGGGGTTGGCCCGCAGGGCCGGGTCGCTGGTGCGCGGCTGGAGCGGGACGCTGGAGCGGTTGAAGCGGGCGTCCGGGTCGGTCGCCGGGTCCCAGGTCAGGATGCTGTTGGGGTACCAGTACGAGGCGAAGGGCTGGCTGCCCGGGCCGGCCGCGGGGCCCGCCGCGGGTGCTTTGGCCGGTGGTGCGTCGGCGCGGGCCGCGGGCACGGTGGTCAGGGCGGCCGTCGTGAGGACGGCACCGAGCAGCAGGGGGAGGCGTCGTGACATGCGCTGGCTCCGATCGGGCGGAGGAGGGTGGGGGCGGGCCCGGCGTCGTGGCCGGGGCCCGGCCGCATGCGGGGGTGCCGGTGCTGGAGCGCGTGGGGGTCGCGCCGCTGCCGGTCGGCCCCGGCGCGCCCGGCCTCCGGAGACCGGGACGGGCGGTGGGGCGGGCAGCGGGAGCCGGACGGGGTGCGGGAGCCGGACGGGGTGCGGCGGACCGCCGAGCGGCGCCCGCTCGGCGCTGCGAGGCTAAACCGGTTCAGAACCGCTGTCAACGATGCGCGCAGCATCCACCCCGGCGGGGGAGGCGGTGAGCGGGCCGGCGGCGGCCGGGGCCGCGGAGGCTCCGGCCGGCGGCGAGGTGGACTCCCGCACGGTCAGCCGCGGCGTCGGCATCCGCAGGTCCCGGCCCGGCCCGGCCTCGTCCAGCTCGGCGAGCAGGCTGCGCGCGACCTGCTCGCCGAGCGCGAAGGTGTCCCGGCTGAGCGCGGTCAGCGGCGGGTGCACGATCCGGGCGAGCACCGAGTCGTCGAAGGAGACGATGGACAGCTCCCCCGGCACCGCGACGCCCATCTCCCCCGCCACGCCGAGCCCGGCGACGGCCATCACGTCGCTGTCGTAGACGATCGCGGTGGGCCGCCCGGCCCGGGACAGCAGGGTCCGGGTGGCGGCCGCGCCCTCGGCGTCGCTGAAGTCGGTGGGGACCGACACCGCCTCCTCCAGCCCGAGCCGGCGCGAGGCGTCGCGCAGCGCGCGGATCCGCCGCTGGGTGTGCTGGAAGTGCGGGAGCCCGGCGAGGTGGGCGATCCGGCGGTGCCCGATGGCAGCCAGGTAGTCGACGATGGAGAGCATCGCCTCCCGGTCGTCGGCCCAGATCCGCAGCTGGTTGCCCTTGCCGGGCCCGCCGAGCACCACGGCGGGCAGCCCGAGTTCGTCGAGCACCGCCAGCCGGGGGTCCCTGACCTGGAGGTCGACCACGATGAAGCCGTCCACCCGGTGCTCGGAGGCCCAGCCCCGGTAGACCTCGATCTCGGCGGCGGTGTCCTCGACGACCATCAGATGCAGGGCGATCGAGCCGGCCGACA
The DNA here is from genome assembly GCF_044391605.1 of Kitasatospora sp. NPDC018619. Lineage (NCBI taxonomy): Bacteria > Bacillati > Actinomycetota > Actinomycetes > Kitasatosporales > Streptomycetaceae > Kitasatospora > Kitasatospora sp. NPDC018619. The sequence goes on along the minus strand of NZ_JBISAI010000002.1, from coordinate 98,495 downwards.
GCACCGCCTGGAGCCCGGACAGCAGTTGGCTGAAGAACGGCTCGACACCGATGGTGCGGGCCGGCCGGGCGATCACCAGGCCGACGGCGTCGGACCGGGCTCCGCCGAGGGCCCGCGCGGCACTGTGCGGGCGCCAGTTCATCTCCTCGGCGACCCGCAGGATCCGGGCTCTGGTGGCCTCGCTGACGCCCGGGCGGCCGTTGAGCGCGAAGGACACCGCACCCTTGGAGACACCGGCCTGACGGGCGATGTCGGCGATCGTCGGTCTGCCCACAGAATCCGACTCCTCTCTTGACATCCAAGTTTAGGCGGGAGCATAGTCCCTGGCATAGCTAGACCGGTTTAGTAAGTCAGGTTGCGGAATCCGACACAAGCCCGAGATCCGGCCACCCCCGCGATCCCGGGACGACACCCCCGAAGCTCGGCACGATCCCCCACCCACCCCCAGGACCGGGAGACCCTCATGCGAAGAATCTGGGCGGCACTGACCACGACCGCACTCGCCACCGCCGCCCTCACCGGCTGCGGACTCGGCTCGGGCGACACCAAGGACAGCGACGCGGTGGCGAGTGCGGCCGCCACCGGCGACGTCAAGGGCAAGGTCTCGCTCCAGACCTGGGCGCTCAAGCCGAAGTTCACCGACTACATGCAGGGGGTGATCGACGGCTTCAAGAAGAAGTACCCCGGCGTCGAGGTCGAGTGGCTCGACCAGCCCGGCGAGGGCTACTCCGACAAGGTGCTCAGCCAGGCCGCCTCCGGCACCCTGCCCGACGTGGTCAACCTCCCGCCGGACTTCGCCTTCCCGCTGGCGAAGAAGGACGTCCTGCTGGACGTCGCCAAGGCCGACCCGAAGCTCACCGAGGAGTACGTCTCCGGCGGCGTGGACGCCTTCCGCTTCAACGGCCACCAGGGCACCTTCGGCTACCCCTGGTACCTCAACACCGACGTGAACTACTGGAGTTCCGAGCTCCTCACGAAGTACGGACTGGACCCGCAGAAGCCCCCGACCTCGCTGGACGAGCTGATCGCCCAGGCCCGGACGATGAAGGAGAAGTCCGGCGGCCAGGCCTACCTGATGAGCCGCAAGCCGGGCATCGGGGACCTGTACAACATCGGCGTGAAGATCATGTCCGACGACGGCAAGTCCTTCACCTTCAACACCCCCGAGGCCGCCGCGCTGCTCGACACGTACCGCGACGCCTTCAAGGAGGGCCTGATGCCGAACGGGGTGCTCACCGACACCTACGCCGGCAACTCCAAGCTCTTCAGCGCCGGCACGGCCGCCTGGACCACCGGCGGCGGCAACTTCATCACCAGCCTCGCCACCGACAACCCGACCCTCGCCCCGAAGGTCGTCCCCTCCCCCGCGATGGCCACCCCGCCGCTGTACGTCCAGGGCCTGTCCATCCCGAAGAACACCAAGAACCCGGCCGCCGCGGTGGCCCTCGCCCGCTGGGTGACCAGCCCGGAGAACCAGGCCGCCTTCGCCCACCTGACCAGCGTCTTCCCGTCCACCAAGGCCTCCGCGAACGACCCGTTCTTCAGCAAGAGCGACGGCACCAACGCGGGCGACGCCAAGGTGATCGCCTTCACCTCGCTGGCCAAGGCCAAGCTGATCCAGCCCGTCGAGGTGGACGACGCCATGGCCACCGTCATCAAGCAGCAGTTCGCGCTGGCGATCAGCGGCGAGACCGGCTCCAAGCAGGCGCTGGACACCGCCGTCGAGCAGTGCAACAAGCTGCTCAAGGGCTGACCCACCGGGCTTCACCGCACCCCACCGCCCCACCCGTACCGGCGCACAGCGGCGGGCCCTCCCCCGCACCCGCCGCTCCCCGCCCCTCACTCCACCCCCGAGGCCCCCGCACCGCCCCCAGGCCCCAGGAAGGCAAGGCATGACCCACCGGCGCTGGTTCACCCCCTGGCTGCTCGCCGGGCCCGCGATACTCTGGCTGGCCGTCTTCAACCTCTGGCCGGCCGTCAACACGGTGATCCTGTCCTTCACCAACGCCAAGCCCCTGGGCGGCGGGCAGTTCACCGGCCTGGAGAACTTCGGCCGGCTGCTGGACGACGACCAGCTCGCCGACGCCCTGCTCAACAGCATCGTGTTCATGCTGGTCTGCCTGCCCCTGCTGACCGTCCTGCCGCTGCTGCTCGCCCTGCTGGTGCAGCGGAAGATCCCCGGCATCACCTTCTTCCGCACCGCCTTCTACACCCCGGTGATCGCCTCCGCCGTCGTGGTGGCGCTGATCTGGGGCTGGGTGCTGGACGACCGCGGCCTGGTCAACGGCCTGCTGGGGCAGAGCGGCCTGGCCGACTCCCCGGTGCCGTTCCTGACCGACCGCTGGCTGCTGCTGTTCAGCGCGATCGCCCTGACCGTCTGGAAGGGCCTCGGCTACTACATGGTCATCTACCTCTCCGCCCTCGCCAACGTCCCGCGCGAGCTGCACGAGGCGGCGGCCGTGGACGGCGCCGGGCCGCTGCACCGGTTCCGGCACGTCACCCTGCCCGGGGTGCGCCCGACCATGATCCTGATCTCCGCGCTGATCTCGGTGAGTTCGCTGCGGGTCTTCTCCGAGCTGTACGTGCTCTCCAACGGCCTCGGCGGCCCGGGCGGACGGGACATGTCCGTGGTGATGCTGATCCAGATGTACAGCCGCGGCTTCAACGGCCACCTGGGCTACGCCTCGGCGCTGAGCCTGCTGCTGTTCGTGATCACCCTCGGCCCGATGCTGTTCCTGATGCGGCTGAACCGGAAGGCGGCCTGAGCCCATGACCACCGTCCGTACGCCAGACAGCACGCCCGCCCAGCCCGCTCCGCCCCCGGGGCCCGGACGGCCCGCGAGGCCGGTGAAGCCCGTGAAGCGCTCCCGGGGCTTCAACACCCCCTCCACCGCGCAGACCGCCACCCGCTACCTGCTCCTGGTACTGGTCCTGCTGCTGGTCATCGGCCCGTTCTTGTGGCAGCTGTCCACCTCCCTCAAGGGCCCCGCCGAGGACGTCTACACCCGCACCCCGAGCTTCCTGCCCGACCAGCCCACCCTGGGCAACTACGGCAAGGTCGCCGATGTCATCCCGGTGTGGACCTACGCGCTCAACTCGGTGATCGTCGCCGTGGTCTGCATCACCGGCAACGTGGTCGGCTGCACGCTGGCCGGCTACGCGCTCGCCCGGCTGCGCTTCCGGGGCGCCAGGCTCGTGCTCGGCCTCTTCCTCGCCACCCTGATCCTGCCCGGCGAGGTCACCATCGTCTCCCAGTACGTCCTGGTGCGCGGCCTCGGCCTGGCCGACACCCTGGCCGGGGTCGCCCTGCCCGGCTCGATCGCGATGCTCAACGTGCTGCTGATGCGCACCGCCTTCGCCGCCGTGCCGGCCGAGCTGGACCAGGCCGCGCTGGTGGACGGCGCCAACGTCTGGCAGCGGCTGTGGCACATCGGCCTGCCCAACGTGCGCGGCATGCTCAGCGTGATCGTGATCTTCACCTTCATCGGCGCCTGGGACGACTTCCTCTGGCCGCTGATCGTGCTCAACGACCCGCAGAAGTACACCCTGACCGTCGGGCTCCAGTACCTCAACGGCACCTTCTCCGCCAACCCCCGGCTGATCGCGGCCGGCACCATGATCGCCTTCCTGCCGATCGTCGTGGTGTTCGCACTCTGCCAGCGCTTCTTCTTCAAGGGCGTCGAGGAGGGAGCCGTCAAGGGATAGCCCGGCCAGGGACAGCCCACCGCCCGTACGCCCCACACCGTCGAGGAAGCCCTCCGATGACCACCGCTCCCCGCTTCGGCGTCAACTACACCCCCAGCGCCGGCTGGTTCCACCACTGGCTCGACTTCGACCTCGACGCCGTGCGCGCCGACTTCGACTCCATCGCCGCCCTCGGCCTGGACCACGTCCGGGTCTTCCCGCTCTGGCCGGTCTTCCAGCCCAACCGCACCCTGATCCGCCCGCGCGCCGTCGACCAGCTGACCGCCCTGGTGGACGCGGCCGGCGAGCGCGGCCTGGACGTCGCGGTGGACGGCCTCCAGGGCCACCTGTCCAGCTTCGACTTCCTCCCCTCCTGGACGCGGACCTGGCACCGGCGCAACCTCTTCACCGACCCCGAGGTGCTCGACGGCCAGGCCGCCTACCTGCGCACCCTCGCCGGGGCGCTGCGCGAGCGGCCCAACTTCCTCGGGATGACGCTCGGCAACGAGATCAACCAGTTCTCCGGCGCCCCGCACCCCGACCCGGACCGGGCCACGCCCGCCGAGGCGGAGGCCTGGCTGCGCCGGATGCTCGACGCCTGCGAGCAGGGCGCGCCCGGCCGGCTGCACCTGCACGCCTCCTACGACGCCGCCTGGTACCTGGACGAGCACCCGTTCACCCCCTGGCACTCGGCCCGGCTCGGCGCCGCGACCGCCGTGCACTCCTGGGTGTTCAACGGCACCGCCCAGCGCTACGGCGCGCACTCCACCGCCACCGCGGAGCACGCCGCCTACCTGGTCGAGCTGTCCAAGGCGTGGGCGGACGACCCGGCCCGCCCGGTCTGGCTCCAGGAGGTCGGCGCGCCCGCCCCGCACATCACGGCCGAGGACGCCGCGCGCTTCACCGGCGCCACCGTGGCGGCCGTGCTGGACTGCCCGGACCTGTGGGGGGTGACCTGGTGGTGCTCGCACGACGTGGACCGCTCGCTCGCCGACTTCCCCGAACTGGAGTACAGCCTCGGCCTGCTGACCACGGAGCGGAAGGTCAAGCCGGCCGGCGCCCGGCTCGCCGAGGCCGCCGCCGAGGCCCGCCGCTCCTGGCAGCCCCCGAAGCCGCGCAGCACCGCCGTGGTGGTCGACACCGGCGACGAGGTCACCTCGCCGCGGCGCGAGGCCTGCGGCCCCGGCGGCGCGGTGTACGAGGCGTTCATGCGCCTCGCCGAGGCCGGCGCCCGCCCGACCGCGGTGCTCGCCGAGCGCGCCGAGGACCGCGCGCACCTCGCCGCCCGCGGCATCACCGAGGTGGTCCACCCCTCCGACGTACCGTCCCCCTAGCCCTAGCCCGTCCGTTCCCCCTCAGCCACGCAACGGAGCCCGCTGACATGCACGATGACCGCACCCTGGTCGAGTCCCGCCTCAAGCGCGTCCTGGAGGAGCGCATCCGCCCGGCCGTCTACCCCGAGTCCGTCCCGCTGGAGGTCGGCATCTGGACGGCGCCCGGCGAGCCGGTCCCGGTCGCCGAGGGCCTGGCCGCCCCGCGCACCCCGATCGCGGTGGGCGACGCCTGGGGAGCCCCCTGGGGCACCAGCTGGATCACCGTGACCGGCACGGTGCCCGAGGCCTGGGCCGGGCGCACCGTCGAGGCGCTGATCGACCTCGGCTTCGACGCCAACATGCCCGGCTTCCAGTGCGAGGGCCTGGTCTACCGCCCGGACGGCTCCCCGGTGAAGGGCCTCAACCCGCAGAACCAGTGGGTGCGGATCGCCGCGCCGGCAGTCGGCGGCGAGCCGGTGCTGCTGCACGTCGAGGCCGCCTCCAACCCCGTCATCCTGGACTACCACCCCTTCCTTCCCACCGAGTTGGGCGACCGCGAGACGGCGGGCGACCAGCCGCAGTACAAGCTGGCCCGGATGGACCTCGCCGTCTTCGACGAGACGGTCTGGCAGCTGGTGATGGACCTGGAGGTGCTCGGCGAGCTGATGGCCGAGCTGCCGGTGGACAGCGCCCGTCGCTGGGAGGTCCTGCGCGCCGTCGAGCGGGCGCTGGACGCCGTCGACCTCCAGGACGTCAACGGCACCGCGGCCGAGGCCCGTTCGCGGCTCGAAGCGGTGCTGGCCGCGCCGGCCGTGCCGTCCGCGCACCGGATCAGCGCGATCGGCCACGCGCACATCGACTCCGCCTGGCTGTGGCCGCTGCGCGAGACCGTCCGCAAGGTGGCCCGCACCACCGCCAACATGACCGCGCTGCTGGAGGACGAGCCGGAGTTCCGCTACACCATGTCCCAGGCCCAGCAGTTCGCCTGGATCAAGGAGCACCGCCCCGAGGTGTACGCGAAGGTCCGCGAGGCCGTCGCGGAGGGCCGGTTCGTGCCGGCCGGCGGCATGTGGGTCGAGTCCGACACCAACATGCCGAGCTCGGAGGCGATGGCCCGGCAGTTCGTGCACGGCAAGCGGTTCTTCCTGGACGAGTTCGGGGTGGAGAACCACGAGGCCTGGCTGCCCGACACCTTCGGCTTCACCGGCGGCCTGCCGCAGATCATCCGCAACGCCGGCTCCAAGTGGCTGCTGACCCAGAAGATCTCCTGGAGCCAGGTGAACCGCTTCCCGCACCACACCTTCCTCTGGGAGGGCATCGACGGGACGCGCATCTTCACCCACTTCCCGCCCGTGGACACCTACAACTGCTCCATGAAGGGCAGCGAGATCGCCCACGCGGCACGGAACTTCAAGGACAAGGGCGTGGCCCGGCACTCGATCGCCCCGACCGGCTGGGGCGACGGCGGCGGCGGGACCACCCGCGAGATGGTCGCCAAGGCGGCCCGGCTGAAGGACCTGGAGGGCTCGGCCACCGTCCGCTGGGAGAACCCCGCCGACTTCTTCGCCAAGGCCGAGGCCGAGTACCCGGCCCCGCCGGTGTGGGTCGGCGAGCTCTACCTGGAGCTGCACCGCGCCACCCTGACCAGCCAGGCGAGGACCAAGCAGGGCAACCGGCGCAGCGAGAACCTGCTGCGCGAGGCCGAACTCTGGTGCGCCACGGCCGCGTTGCGCACCGGCGCGGCCTACCCGTACGAGCAGCTGGACCGGATCTGGAAGACGGTGCTGCTGCACCAGTTCCACGACATCCTGCCCGGCTCCTCCATCGCCTGGGTGCACCGCGAGGCGGAGGCGACGTACGCGGCGCTGGCCGGGGAGCTGGAGGCGCTGATCGGCGCGGCCCAGCAGGCGCTGGCCGGGGCGGCCGACGGCGGGCGGGAGCTGGTGTTCAACGCGGCGCCGCACACCCGCTCGGCGGTGCCCGCCGGCGGGGCCGCCGTGGCCGTGCCGAGCGGTGCCGCCTGCGAGGCGGTCCGGCGCCCCGAGGGCGGCTACACCCTGCGCAACGGCCTGCTGGAGGTCGTGGTGGACGCGGACGGCCTGATCGCCTCGGTGGTCGAGCGCGCGACCGGCCGGGAGACCGTCGCCCCGGGCAGCCGGGCCAACCTGCTCCAGCTGCACCCCGACTTCCCCAACATGTGGGACGCCTGGGACGTGGACCAGTTCTACCGCAACACCGTCACCGACCTGACCGCCGTGGACTCGCTCACCGCCACCGCCTCCCCCGAGGGCGCCTCGGTGCGGATCGCCCGCTCCTTCGGCTCCTCCACCGTCGTCCAGACCCTCACCCTGCCCGTCGGCGAGCAGCGGTTGGACATCGACACCGAGGTCGACTGGCACGAGACCGAGAAGTTCCTCAAGGCCGCGTTCCCGCTGGACGTCCACACCGAGCGCTACGCCGCCGAGACCCAGTTCGGCCACCTCTACCGGCCCACCCACACCAACACCAGCTGGGACGCCGCCAAGTTCGAGGCCTGCAACCACCGCTTCGTCCACCTCGACGAGCCCGGCTGGGGCGTCGCCCTGGTCACCGCCTCCACCTACGGCCACGACGTCACCCGCACGGTGCGCGCCGAGGACGGCGGGACGACCACCACGGTCCGCTTCTCGCTGCTGCGCGCCCCGCGCTTCCCCGACCCGCGGACCGACCAGGGCGTGCACCACTTCCGCCACGCCCTGGTGCCGGGCGCGGCGATCGGCGACGCCGTCCGCGAGGGCTACCGGATCGGCCTGCCCGAGCGGCGGGTCACCGGCAGCGCCGAGCGGGTCGCCCCGCTGGTGGAACTGGACAACGACGCCCTGGTGGTGAGCGCCGTCAAGCTCGCCGACGACCGCAGCGGGGACCTGGTCGTCCGGGTCTACGAGGCGGGCGGCGGCCGTGCCCGGGGCCGGCTGACCACCTCCTTCCCGCTGGCCGACGCCGTCCCCTGCGACCTGCTGGAGCGGCCCTGGGACGGCACCCGCGGCGAGGTGGCCGTCGAGGACGGCGCGGTGCGCCTCGCGCTGCGCCCGTTCGAGCTGGTCACCCTCCGCCTCCGGGCGACGGCCTGACCCCTACGCTGTTCGGCGCCCCGGCCCGCCTCGGCCGGGGCGCCGCCCCCTACCTCCTGGAGCCCGCCGTGCCGCTCACCCCGCTGTTCGCCGCCCTCGACATCGGCGGTACCAAGATCGCCGGCGCGCTGGTCGACGCCGCCGGACGGCTGCGGCACCGCGTCCAGCTGCCCACCCCGGCCGCCGAGCCGGGCGCGGCCGTCCTCGCCGTGGTGCACCGGGTGCTGGAGCAGCTCGCCGGGACGGCCGACTGGGCCGCCGTGACGGCCGTCGGGATCGGCAGCGCCGGCCCGGTCGACCTCGCGGGCGGCACCGTCAGCCCGGTCAACATCCCCGGCTGGCGGGGCTTCCCGCTGGTCGCCGCGGTCGCCGCGCACCCCGCGGTGGCGGCCCGCGCGCTGCCCGTCCGCCTCGCCGGGGACGGCGTGGCGATGGCCGCCGCCGAGCACTGGCAGGGCGCGGCCCGGGGCACCGCGAACGCGCTCTGCCTGGTGGTGTCCACCGGCGTCGGTGCCGGGCTGGTGCTCGACGGCGCGGTGCGCCCCGGCCCCAGCGGCAACGCCGGCCACCTCGGCCACGTCACCGTCGACCTGGACGGCGAGCCCTGCCCGTGCGGCTCCCGCGGCTGCCTGGAGGGCCTGGCCAGCGGCACCGCGATCGCCCGCCGCGCGCTCGCCGCCGGCTGGCGGCCCGTGGACGGCGACCGGACGGCCCGTGCCGTCGCCGCCTGCGCCGCCGCGGGCGACGCGCTCGCGCTCGCCTCCTTCGACCGCGCCGCCCAGGCGCTGGCCGCCGGGATCGCCGCCACGGCCGCCCTGGTGGACCTCTCCCGGGTCGTCGTCGGCGGCGGCGTGGCCGAGGCCGGGGACGTGCTGTTCGCCCCGCTCGCCCGCCACCTCGACCGCTACGCCGCCCTCTCGTACGTCCGCGGCCTGGACGTGCGCCGCGCCGAGCTCGGCACCGACGCCGGGCTGATCGGCGCCGCCGCGCTCTGCCGCTGAACCTCCCCGGAGCCGCCCGCATGCCGCCCTTCGCCCTTCTGCGCAACCCCGTCCGCCGCTACGCCTGGGGCTCGCCCACCGCCATCCCCGCGCTCACCGGCACCGCCCCCGACGGCACCCCGCAGGCCGAGCTCTGGCTCGGCGCCCACCCGTCGGCGCCCTCGCTGCTCCTCGGGGACGACGGGCCGCGGCCGCTGGACGAGCTGATCGCCGCCGACCCGCAGGGCCTGCTCGGAGCGGACACCGTACGGCGGTTCGGCCCGGAGCTGCCGTTCCTGTTCAAGGTGCTGGCCGCCGACCGGGCGCTCTCCCTCCAGGTCCACCCCACCCGCGCCCAGGCCGAGGCCGGGTACGCGGCGGAACAGGCCCGGGGCGTGCCGCCGGACGCCCCGGAGCGGGTGTTCAAGGACCGCGGCCACAAGCCCGAACTCCTCTGTGCGCTCGGCGACTTCGAGGCGCTCTGCGGCTTCCGGCCGACGGCCGGCAGCGCCCGGCTGCTGGACGCGCTCGGCGTGCTGCCGCACTGGGGCACCGCCCTGCGCACCGGCCCCGCCGAGTCCGTGCTGCCCGGGCTGCTGCGCGCCGGGCTGGCCGCCGACGGCTCCGAACTCGCCGCCGTCACCGCGGCGTTGCGTCGCACCGCGGCCGGCGGCGGGCCGTATGCCGCGAGCTGCGCCGCGTACGCCCGCCTCGCCGACGAGTACCCCGGCGACCGGGGACTGCTCCCGGCGCTGCTGCTCCACCACGTCCGGCTCACCGCCGGGCAGGCGCTGTACCTGGACGCCGGGGTGCCGCACGCCTACCTCCGGGGCGTGGGCGTGGAGTTGATGGCCAACTCGGACAACGTGCTGCGCTGCGGCCTGACACCCAAGCACGTGGACGTGGACGGCCTGCTGGCGGTCACGTCCTTCCGCCCCGGGGAGCCCGGGGTGCTCGCCCCGCGCCCTGCGGGCGGCGGGGCCGAGGAGGAATACCCCTCGCCCGCCGAGGAGTTCAGGCTCTCCCGGCTGCGCCCCGGCGCCGCGGACCTCCGGGTCGACCTCCCCGGCCCGCAGATCCTGCTCTGTGTCGCCGGGCGGGCCCGGCTGCGGGCCGCGGACGGCTCCGCACTCGCGCTGCCGGCGGGCGCTTCGGCCTACCTGCCGCCGGGCGCCGGGCCGGTCGCGCTCACCGGCCCCGGCGCCGAGCTGTTCCGGGCCACCACCGGGCAGCCGCGGCCGACGGCGGGGCACCCCCCGCGCGCAGCGGCTCAGGCCCGTGTCGGGTGGCCGAACAACAGGTCGTAGCCGTCCGGGAGTTGCTCGATCACGCGGTCCAGCAGCTCCCCGGGGACGAGGTCGGCGACGGTGCTGAGAACGGCCCCGATGTCCCACTGCGCCGTCGCCGGCGTCGCCCCGTCGATCCACCCCACCACGGCCTGCACGAAGCGCTCGGCGGTCAGCGGCTCGGCCGCCGGCCCGGCGTCGCGCAGCAGCGAGGCGTAGGTGGCGGGCAGCGCGTCGGCGAGCTCCGTCCGCTCGGACCCCACCAGGTGCTCGCCGAGCAGGGCCAGCACGACCCGGGCGGCGTGGTCCGCCTCGGCCTCGCCCCGGTACTCGCCGCGCTCCACGACGCGGGCGAGGAAGTCCTCCCAGGAGATGGTCATCGCGTCCTCCTTCCGGTCGGCGGGCTCCGGCCGGGCCGACGGCGGCCCGCGCGTCCCGGGCCCCGGGCGCTGGGGCCAGGACGGGGATCGCGGTCCGTGACCGCCGTGGGACGTACCGGTGCCCGTGCTGCTCAGCGTAACTCGCCCCGGCGCCTTCGGAACCGGCCGCCGCTGCCGATCGCCCCGCCCCGCCGCTGCTGATCGCCCCGCCACTGCCGATCACCCCGTCCCGGCAGTGCGCGCGGTCACCCCGCCGAGGCGTGGCACCGCCGGCGCGGGCGCCGGGCCGGCGCGAGGCCGCCCGCGGGCAGGCCCGCCGGGACGCGCTGCGCCGGGGGCGTCGCGGGCACCCCGGTGGCGACGGTGGCCGTCGCCGCGGTCACCGTGGTGGCCGCCAGGACCGCCTGGGCCCGGGCCGCGTCCGTCATGAACGCCGAGAGGAAGATCCGCTCGGCCGGGCTGAGCGCCCGCGAGCGGCCGGATTCGCGGTCCCGGGCGACCACCACGGTCCGCGCCCGCATGTAGCTGAGCCCGTCCCGGCAGACATTCACCTCGACCTGGGCGGAACTGCGCCCGAGCCGCTCCACGGTGAGCCGCACCGACAGCGGCTCGGGCCGGTGGTGCACCTGTTCCAGGTAGTCGATCTCGTGCCGGGCGATAATGAACCCGGCCGGGAACAGCGATTCCCGCACGGCGGTTTCGTGGTGGCGGAACAGGTCGTAAATCCCCTCCTGGATGTAGCCGACCAGACGGGCGTTGTTGATGTGCCCGTTCTCGTCCACGTCGCTCCACCTGGTGGGGCAGGAGAGCACGTGCACGCCCGGCTGCGCCGCGTTCACTGCCGGGTCAGCCCGGCGCCGGCGGGGAGCAGCGCGCGCTGCAACCTGGCGTAGTAGCCGGAGTGTTCGGCCGCCATCCGGGCCGCGGTCCAGCCCTCCTCGGCGGCTTCGGCGGCGGCCTGGACGACCAGGCTGTCCAGCACCGCGTCGACCGCCCGGCACAGGTCGTGGACGGCCGCGAGCCGTTCGATCACATCCGCCCCGCTCGCCGCGTTGCGGGACGGGAAGGCGGCCAGTGACTCCATCGCGAGCTGAAGGTCGTCCACTCCATCCGGCCGGTTTTCCGCAGGGAAATTCCGCATGTTTTTCTCCATGACTCATTCGGCCATTACGGCCCGGTAGCTAGCGTTCGATTACACCGGATCGGTGTCGACCCCCCGACCCCACGACGCTATCCCAGCCGACCGGGGTCGACGGATGGTTTGCGGACCGCGACGGGAAACTGACCTCCATCGGAGTAGTTTGTCGGTGCACACAATATGCCCCATCATCCGAATGCCGTCCGCAATTCGGGTGGTATCCCCGACGCGCACGCCGGAAACGGCTCCCCGGAGTCCGGGATCTGCTACCAGCCACTCCACCACCTCGCCTTGTACAGGTGCGTGCCGCGCAGCGACCGCTCGCCCTCCGGCCGGTGCAGGGTGATCACCGAGGTGCACCAGTCGCACGGAGCCGCGTGTTCGGGTGCCACGGTGAGCAGCCGGCCGGTCCCGGGCTCGTCCCCGACGCTCTTGAGGTCCCGCTCGGCGGCCCGGTCGGCCAGGTGCACGGCGGTGAAGCGGTCGGTGGCCGGGTCGTAGCGCCACAGGCCGGTCAGCGTGGTCACCCAGAACCGCCCGGGAGCCGCCAGGACGCCCGCCAGGTCGTGCCCGCCGCGGTCCGGCAGCGGGCTGCTCCGCACCGCCGTGAGGGTGGGCGCCGCCGGGGTGCCGCCCACCCGCAGCCCGGTCAGGACGGTGTCGCCGAGCACCCAGAGCAGGCCGCTCCGCCCGTCCCAGTGCACCCCGTGCGCGCCGGGCAGCGGGAACTGGGCGTACCCGGCGGCCCGCGGCCCCTGCGAGGCCGCGTACAGCCGCACCCAGCCGCCGGTGCTCGCGGCCACGGCCACGTTGCCGTCCGGCAGCAGTTCGATGCTGTGCGGGTTGGCGGCGCCGCCCAGGTCCGCCGCCCAGTGGACGCGGCCGGTGACGGTGTCCACGGCGGCGGCCAGCCCGCCGGAGGCCGTCGTCAGCAGGTAGCGACGCCCCTGCCGGACACGGGACTTCGCCTCGTCCGGGTTCGTCCAGCTGCGCGCGGGCGCCAGATCCGCCAACTCCGGTGCCCCGTCCGCACTCCAGCCCCAGACCACCGGCAGCCGGTCCGGCCCGCGGTAGGCCATCAGCTCCTCGGCGCTCTGCAGCACCAGCACCCGGCGCGAGGCCTGGTCCACGACCGCCACCTGCCAGCCCGGCGACCGGGCCCACGCGCCGCTTCCGGGCGCGCAGAGCAGCAGGGCGGCCGCGAGGGCCGGCAGGGTTCTCCTCAGCACGCCTTCACCGTCGTCGCCGGCGGCCGACTCCGCTCGGCGGCACGTCCGAACGGCCGAGCGGCGCGAGGGCCCCGGGCCGGCGGGAGGAAGGGGGGCACCGGCGGCGGATCCGCCGTGTTCGCTGTCATCCGGCCATCCTGGCGGGAGGGCCGCCGCGGCGGCGGCCGCCGCACGGGCCCGGGCGCCGGGGCGTCAACCCGGCGCTGACCGCGGGTTCGGGGGCCGGTTCCACACGCCCCGGCTCCGCACGCCCCGGCTCGCACTGCCCGGCGGCGAGCGTCGCCGGGCGCCCGGCGCTCAGCGCCCGGCGACGAGGTCCGCGATCCGGGCGATCGGCGAGGTGGTGGCGCGGCCGGCCTCCTCCTGCCGGTCGGCGGCGTGGTACGCGGCGTACATCGCGTGCACCCCGAGCCAGCGCAGCGGCTCCGGCTCCCAGCGCCGCACGGTGTGGCCCACCCAGGGCAGCGCGGTCAGCTCGGTGTCGCGGCCGAGCACCAGGTCCCGCAGGGTGCGGCCGGCCAGGTTGGCGGTGGCCACCCCGCTGCCGACGTACCCGCCGGCCCAGCCGAGCCCGCTCGCCCGGTCCAGCTCCACGGTGGCGCACCAGTCCCGGGGGACGCCGAGCACGCCCGCCCAGGCGTGCTCGATCCGGGCCCGCGCGGCGGCCGGGAAGAAGCGGTCGAGGATCCGCCGGAGCTGGAGCACCGTCGCCACCTGGGTGCTGCCGTCCGAGTCCGTGCGCGAGCCGAACCGGTACGGCACGCCGCGGCCACCGAGCGCGATCCGGTCGTCGGCGGTGCGCTGGGCGTACATGTAGGCGTGCGCGAAGTCGCCCAGCACCTCCCGGCCCTGCCACCCCGCCCCCGCCCAGAACTCGGCGGGCAGCGGCTCGGTGGCGACCATCGCCGAGTTCATCGGCAGCCAGGTGCGCTTCTCCCCGCGCAGCCCGGCGGTGAAGCCCTCGGTGGCACGCAGCACGCGGTCGGCCGTGACGGTGCCGTACGGGGTGACGGCGCGGGGCCTGCGCTGGCCGGTGCCGGGCAGGATCGCGGTGACGGGCGTGCCCTCGTACACCCCGACGCCCGACTCCCGCACGGTGCGCGCGAGTCCGCGGGCGAGCCGGGCGGGCTGGATGCGGGCGCCGTGGCGGGTCCAGCAGCCGCCGAGGGCGCCCGCCACGTCGATCCGCTCCCGTGCCTCCCGCGCGCCGAGCAGTTCGACCCGGCCCTCGCCGTAGGCCCGCTCGCTCGCCACGTGCTCCCGTAGGCGGTCCAACTGCGGCTTGCTGCGGGCGACTTCCAGGACACCGCCGCGCACGATGTCCGCCTCGATGCCCTCGGCCGCGGCGACGTCGACGACCTCGCCGACCGTCGCGTCCATCGCCCGCTGCATCGCGGCGGCGCGCTGCTGCCCGTACCGCTCGGCGAAGGCGCCGCGCCCCGCGAAGCCGTTGTACAGCCAGCCGCCGTTGCGCCCCGAGGCGCCGTAGCCGCAGAAGCGCTGTTCGAGGAGGGCGATCCGCAGGGACGGGTCGGCCTTCCGCAGGTAGTAGGCCGTCCAGAGGCCGGTGTACCCGCCGCCGACGACGCACACGTCGACGTCCCGGCTCCCCGGCAGGGCCGGGCCGGGCCCGGGCACCCCGTCCGCCGCGTACCAGAACGACACCCCGCCGTTGACCGCCGTCACCGGACACCTCCCGTACCCTCGCCCCGTACCCTCGCCGACCTGCCGGGACGCTACCGCCGGCCGAGCGGCGCGGGCCACCCCTCACAGTGCCAGGATCACCGGGCCCGGCCGGCCACCCTGTCAGTCCCGCAGCAGCTCCAGGGCCCGCGTCCAGTCGTACGTGCCCGGCGTGGAGTCCGCGATCCGCACGCCCATCCGCCGCAGCTTCGCCAGGCTCTCGGCGTAGGCCGGGTGCGCCGCCTGGGCGGCGCTGAGGCACGGCTGGACGGCGACCGGGACGCCCCAGCCGTACGACTCGCAGAGGATGCCGAGGGCCAGGGTGTCCGAGATGCCCAGGGCCCACTTGTTGATCGTGTTGAAGGTGGCCGGGGAGACCACGATCGCGTCCGGGTCGGGCAGCGGGCGCGGCTCCCCCGGCCTGCGCCAGGCCGAGCGGATCGGGTGCCCCGTCTGCGCGACGAGGGCCTCGGCGTCGATCAGCGGCATCGCGTCGGGAGTGGCCACCACCCCCACGTCCCAGCCCTGCTGCCGCGCGGCGGCGATCAGCTCCCCCACCCCGCCCGCGACTCCCGCCGCGCAGACGACGACGTACAACACCGGCTTCTCGGCCATCTCCGGGCAGTCCTCTCCGGTCACCGCCGCCCCGCCACCGGGGCGGCGTGCACCACCTTCCCAGACCGCCCGGGCCCCGCGCCCCGGCACCCCGCCGCGTCCGGGGGCGGGGCCCGCCTGCGCGGCCTCCCGGAGGCGGACCCGGGGCGTGTCCGACACGTCGGGCGGCGAGGCGCGCGCCCCGGCGCCGCGCACCCGGCGGGAACCGTCCCACACCCCCTCGGGACGGCGCGCCGGTCACGCCGCCGCGGCCGAGACCAGTGCGGCCGCCGCGTCGGCGCAGCCCCAGCTGAGGGTGACGCCGGCGCCTCCGTGGCCGTAGGTGTGGACGGTCCGGCCATCGCCGTCGGCTTCGAGGCGCGGGCCGCCGTGGCGGGCCGGACGCAGGCCGACGACGTGGTCGATGACCCGGGCGCCGCGCAGTTCGGGGACGTGGGCGGTGCAGCGGGCGAGGATGGCCTCGGCGGTGGCCGGGTCGGGTGCGGTGTTCCAGTCGTCGGGTTCGAAGGTGCCGCCGAGGACGACGTCGGTGCTGCGGGGGTGGACGTAGGTGTAGCCGGACGGGTCGTCCTGGATGCGGGTCGAGCTGGGCAGTCCGGGGTTGCGGACCAGGACGAGCTGGCCGCGCACCGGGTGGACGGCCCGGTCCTCGCACAGCTGCCGGGCACCGATCCCGGTGGCGTTGACCACGACGGGCGCCCAGACCCGGGCCTGGTCGAGGACGTCGAGGCGGCGGTGGACGATCTCGCCGCCGTTGTCGACGAACCGGCCGAGCAGCCAGGGCAGGTAGAGCGGCATCTCGACGGCGGGGGCGGTGAACGACCAGCCGTCCGCGCAGGCCGGTCCGCGTTCGGCGGCCGTCAGCCGGCGCAGGTCGGGGACGGCGTGGCCCCACCAGGGCAGGCCCTCCGGCTGCCGCTCGTGCGCCAGCATCCGGGTGCTGCGCATCGACACGCCGGGCACGCCCTGCCCGGCCTGGCGGGCGAACTCGGCGAACGCGGTCGCCGACCAGTCCGCCACCCGCTGGTCGGTGCCGGTGGCGACGGGGAACCAGACGGCCGCGGCGACGGCCGAGGTGGTGGACAGCGGGCCGTCGGCCGTCACCACGACCACCCGGAACCCCTTCTCCTGCAGCCGGACCGCTGTGGTGAGCCCGATGATCCCGCTCCCGACCACGACGACGTCCATCGCGAACCCCTCCTCCCGAGCGCCGCCCACCGGGTGTCGGCGGCCCTCCCCAGGAAATCCGCCCGCACCGCCGGCCGTCCAAGACCGGGTCTGTCCCCGGGCGATAAGCCGCCCTTATCATCGCCGGATGGATCTGCGGATGGATCTGCGGCGCATGCGCTACTTCTCCTTGCTCGCCGAGGAGTTGAACTTCACCCGGGCGGCCCGCCGGCTGCACGTGGCGCAGCCGGCGCTGAGCCAGCAGGTCAAGGCGCTGGAGCGGCAGCTGGGCGTGCAGCTGGTGGAGCGGACCAGCAAGGGCTGTGCGCTGACGCCGGTCGGACGGGCGGTCGCCGAGGAGGCCCGACGGGTGCTGCAGGAGGTGGCGCAGGCCGAGCAGCGGCTCGCGGCGGTGGTGCGGGGGCGGGAGGGGCGGCTGCGGGTGGCGTACACCCGCTCCGCCCGAGGCGGGGTCTGCGACGCGCTGGTGACGGAGTTCCGCAACCGGTACCCGCGGCTGGACGTCGCGCTGCAGACCACCTGGACCTCGCACAGCGTCGCCGAGCTGCTCGCGGGGCGGCTGGACGCGGCGTTCGTCCGGCCGCCGCTGGACGAGCCGGAGCTCGCCTGCCGGATCATCGCCGAGGAGGAGCTGCTGCTCGCGGTGCCGGCCGGCCATCCGCTGGCCCGCAGCCGGGCGCGGATCGGCCGGCACCGGATCGTGGACGAGCCGGTGGTGCTCTGGCCGCGCGAGAACGGGCCCGGGATGCACGCGCTGATCACCGGGCAGCTGTGGCCCGGCGGGGCGCCGCGGATCGTCCGGGAGGAGCCGGACGACGAGCAGCTCCTGCTGGCGGTGGCGGCGGGCTACGGCATCGCACCGATCCCGGAGGGCCGCGCCCGGGTGTTCCGGATCCCCGGCGTCTGCCTGCGCCGGCTGACGGCCCCGGTGCCGACGGTCACGCTGGGGCTGGCCCACCATCCCCGCACCGCGCCGCCGGCCGTCCAGCTGCTGCTCGCGATGGCCCCGCCGCTGCCGGGCGGCTGAAGCGGGGCGGTCGCGCCCGCCCGGCGCCGTGAACCCGCCCGGCGCCGTGATGCCCGCCGGGCCCGGCCCCCGGCGCCGTCAGCCCGCCCGGTACGGCCCCAGCAGCACGCCGATCACCCGCTGCGCCGTCGCGACGGCGTGCTCGCCGTCGCCCTCCGCCAGCCCCAGGACCGGGTCGAGCCCCTGGACGTGCGGTGCGAGGGCCAGGTGGGGCAGGACGAGGACCAGCAGGGAGAGCAGCGCCTCGGTGTCGGTGCCGGGGCGCAGGCACCCCTCGGCGACGCCCTTGTCCAGCAGCGGGCGCAGCACGGCGAGGTAGTGGCGGTCGACGGCGGCGCGCACCGGGGTGCGGGCGGCCGGGTCGGCTTCGAGGGCGGCGGCCGCGGTCAGGGCACGCTCCAGCGGGTGCTCGTCGAAGTACCGGATCCAGGCCGCGGTCAGCGCGGCCAGGGAGCCGTGGAAGTCGGCGGCCCAGTCGAGCCGGGCGATCTCGGCCTCCAGCGCGGCCCGGACGCGGGCGCCGGCGAGATCGGCCAGGTGGACGTACATGTCCGCCTTGTCGGCGAAGTACTGGAAGAGACTGCCCTTGGAGACTCCCGCCTCCCGGCAGATGGTGTTGAGGCTCCCCCCGCTGAAGCCGCGGGCGGCGAACTCCGCCTCCGCGGCCGCGAGCACGGCCGTTCTGCGGGCGGCCGGCAGTCGGCCCCAGGTCCCCGTCGGCACCGCCGACCTCCTTGGTGTCACGGTCCCGCTTGACCTCGGGACGCCTCCGATCGTACCGTGCGACCACTGGTCACATGACCGCTGGTCATACGGCACCACCACCCACCCGGACGGAGACCGCCCGTCCCGACACCGTCCCCACCGCCCGCCCGGACGCCGCTCCCGCCGTCCACCCGACCGACCGACGACCGCCGGGCACACCCGGCAGTCCACCCAAGGAGACCCCCGATGACCAGCCGAATCGTGCTCCTCGGCGCCACCGGCTACACCGGCGGCCTGGTCCTGCCCGCCCTGGTGCGGCAGGGCGCCAGGCCGCTGCTCGCCGGCCGCACCGCCGCCCCGCTCGCCGCCCTCGCCGAACGCTTCGGCGGGCTCGACCACGCCGTGGTGGACGCGGCCGACCCGGCCGGCCTGCGCGCGCTGCTGCGCCCGGGGGACGTGCTGGTCACCACCGTCGGCCCCTTCGAGCGCTTCGGGCACCCCGTCGCCGAGGCCGCCGCCGAGGCCGGGGCTCACTACCTCGACTCCACCGGCGAGGTCGGCTTCGTCCGCGCCCTGCACGACCGGCTGCACGACCGCGCCCGGGCCGCCGGCTCGGTGATGCTCCCCGCCTTCGGCTACGACTACGTGCCCGGGATCCTGGCCGGTGCCCTCGCCGCGGAACGCGCCGGGGAGGGCGCGCGCAGCCTCGACATCGGGTACTTCGCCACCGGCTCGCTGCGGCGCGGGCTGAGCCGGGGCACCCGTACCACCATGCGCGACGGCCTGACCCTGCCCTCCGCCCGCTGGCGGCGCCGACGGCTGGTCGACGAGCGCACCGCCTCCGTCGTGCGCCCGTTCACCGTGCGCGGCCGGCGGCGGAACGCCTTCCTCGTCTCCGGGACCGAGGTGCTCTTCCTGCCCGAGGCGTTCCCCGAGCTCGACGAGGTCACCGTCTACAACGGCTGGTTCCCGGCGCTCAGCCGGCCGATCAGCGCCGTGTCGGCCGTCGCCGACGCGCTCACCCGGCACCCGGCCGGGCGGCGGCTGCTCGGCGCCCTGGAGCGCCCGCTCGGCGGCCCGCCCGGCCCGGATGCCGCCGAGCGCGCCCGCACCCGGACCCACGTGGTGGCCGTCGCCTCGGGCGGCGCCGGGCCGCTCGCCGAGGTGCACCTCGAAGGGCCCGGCATCTACGACCTCACCGCCGAGCTGATGGCCTGGGGCGCCCGGCGCCTCGCCGACCACCCCGCGAGGAGCGCCGGAGTCCTCGGGCCGCTGGACGCCTTCGGCCTCGACGTGCTGCGCGAGGGCTGTGCCGGGGTCGGGCTCGCGCCGCTCTGAGAAGCCGCGACGGCCGCGCCCGCCCCCGCTCGACGTTCGCGGGGGCGGGCACGGCGCTCGGTGGCGGGATCAGCCGATGGTGGAGCCGGTGATCGGGGCGGAGAGCTCGACGGTCTCACCGTTCAGGGCGGTCTTGACGAACTGCCAGCTCAGGCCGGTGATCACGCCCTTGTCCAGCGGGGCCAGCTTGGCGAAGGCGGGCTGGCTGAGGTCGATGTGGGTGGAGTCGCAGGAGGGACACTGGTCCTTCACCGGGACGGTGACGGTCTTGCCCTGGTAGGTCACCTTGACCGAGATGCCCTTGCAGACCGGGTCGTTGTTGGGGTTGGCGGCGGTCCACCAGGTGTGCGAGACGGCGACCAGCATCTGGGTGGCGGCGTTGATCTGGGTGCCGCAGGCGCCGTAGCCGGCGTCGTTGTAGTAGGTGGCCTTGCCGCTCATGGGCTTGTTGATCGGTATCGCGGCGCTGGCGGTGCCGGCCGTGAGGGCGATCAGGGCGGCTGCGGCGAGCGGGGCGCCCGCGAGGATCCTGAGGTTCTTGCCGATGGCGCGCATGGTTCGTTCCCTCCGGTTGCGGTGCAGGTCATGGGCATGACATTCGGAACCCGACACATCAGTACGACAGTTCGTCGACCGAACGTCCGCCCCGGGGAGGAAACGTATGCGCCCGCCCACACGGTGGTCCAGACCTCCACACTGTTGGCATGAACACAAGGCAAGCATCTTTACCAATGCGGCCGAAGGGGCGAAGATGCGTGACCGCCCCGCCACGGAAGGTGTTGACAGGCCGTCACCCCGAGTCCTCCGGAGGCCCTCCAGATGCGCACCTCGCTCGTCGCCCTGCTCCTGGGCACCGTCCTGCTCCCGGCCACCGCACCCGTCACCGCCGGCGCGGCGCCCCGCGAGGTGAACCAGGGCTACAGCATCCCGGTCGCCGGGGTGACCGACCTCGGTGCGCTGCCCGTCCTCGGCAGCCTCGGGCTGGACTTCGCGCGCCTGCTCGGACAGTAGCCCGCCGCGCCGCTGTCACCGAGCGTCACATGAGCGCCATGGCACCGGTGTCCGGGCAGGCGTCGGCCCCGGAGCGGCGACCGCCCGCGCCGGCCCGGACTCACGTCCGCTCCGAGAATCAGTGACCCCGCCCCCCGGGCGGCAAGGCCGAGCGGCCTCCCGCAGCACGCCCGCCATCCCACCGTCATCCGCCGCAACACCCGGCAAGGGGCCGCAGGCAGCCGCAACGAAGCAACAACAGCCGCTCCCACCAGCGGAGACGACGATTGACGGGGCGTCGGCCGTTCGGCACGATGAGGCCATCACCCGATCCCGGCGACCGGGGAGGAGGGCCGGTGCCCACCGTCGTCCGCCCCGTCCCCTGTCGCTGTCCGCGCCGCTGTCGTCGCGGCGCGCTCGCCCGCTGACCGTCCGCCGAGCGCGGGCCGGTCCGCCCCCACTCCGCTCGCCGCCCCGCGGAGCCGTCTGCTGCCCGCAGGGCCTGCAGCCGCCGGGACGCGCCGTCGCGCACCCGTCATTCTTCACTGAGCGTCACCATGCCCGTCCCGAGCGGGCCCCGTCATGCTCCCCCCACCGCCCTGCGCCTGGCCCCCGCCGCCGGCCGGATCGGCGCGATCGTGGCGGGCCGCCGCCCGGCCACCCGGCATGCGCCTCGGCGGCGGCCTCCCCGCCGAGACCGTCACCGCCCTGGAGGCCGCGCTGTCCGAGCACAAGGTGCTCATCCTCCGCGGCCAGCAGCAGCCCCTCGACGACGCCGAGCAGGAGGCCTTCGCCCGGCCGCCCGGCCGGCCGGTCGGCCACCCCGCCGTGGGAGTTCCGGCTGCTCGTGGACGGCGCCGGGGCGCCGGGCGGGGGGTGGCCGGCTCGGCCCGGTCCACCAACTGATCGGGACGGCGCCCTCCCAGGGCATCAGCGTCGGCATCGACCGCAAGCCCCCGGTCTCCTGGCCGGTGTACGAGCGGCACCGCACCTTCCGCTGCACCGGCGCCCTGCACTCCGTCACCTACCGGCCCGGCGAGCCGGCGCCGTACGACCCGGAGCCCGTCGCCCGGGCGCTGCGCGAGGCGGCGGCCGCCTTCGAGCAGCCGGCCGGTGCCGGGCGGCGGGCCGTCCCGGCCGCCCGGGCCCCGCCGCCCGCTCCCCGTACCAAGATCGCTCCACCCGGGTTACCCTCGTCCCGCGCGGCGACCCGGCCGGGCGAGCGACCGAGGGGGGAACGGATGATCGGGGACCTGCTGCCGGACGTCGTGGTGACCGAGGCGGCCTACGACGACCCGCCGGAGGCCCGGCTGGAGCCCGAGGAGGAGCCCGCCGTCGCACGGGCCGTGGACAAGCGGCGCCGCGAGTTCACCACCGTCCGGCACTGCGCCCGGACGGCCCTGGCCCGGCTCGGCGTCCCGTACCGCCCGCTCGTCCCGGGCCTGCGCGGAGCGCCGAGCTGGCCCGACGGCGTGGTCGGCAGCCTCACCCACTGCGACGGCTTCCGCGCGGCGGCCGTGGCCCGGGCCGGCGCCCTCGCCTCCGTCGGCATCGACGCCGAGCCCGCGCTGCCGCTGCCGGAGGGCGTCCAGGAGGCCGTCGCGCTGCCGGTCGAGCAGCAGCGGCTCGCCGAGCTGGCGGCCGAGCACCCGGACGTCCCGTGGGACCGCCTGCTGTTCAGCGCCAAGGAGTCGGTCTACAAGGCCTGGTTCCCGCTGACCCGGGTCTTCCTGGACTTCGACGAGGCCGAGCTGGACCTCTCCCCCGACGGCACCTTCACCGCCCGGCTGCTGGTGCCGGGCCCGGTGGTCAACGGCCGCCGGATCGACGGCTTCGACGGCCGCTGGGCGGTCCGGGACGGTCTGCTGGCCACCGCCATCGCCGTCTTCCCCTAGGACGCGTCATATCCTCGTCCCGTGACGGTGACCTATGTGATCGACGGCAGCGAGATCAGGACCCTGGAGGACTTCTGGGACGCGGTCGGGCGGACCATCGGGGCGGACGGCTACTTCGGCCGCAACCTCGACGCCTTCGCCGACTGCCTGCGCGGCGGCTACGGCACGCCCGAGGACGGGGACTGGGTCATCGAGTGGCGCGACCACGACGTCTCCCGCCGCAACCTCGGCCATCCGGAGACGGTGCGCCGGCTGGAGCAGCGGCTGGCGCACGCCCACCCCGCCAACCGCGCGGGCATCGCCGCCGAGCTGGACGCCGCCCGGGCGGGCCGGGGGCCGACGGTCTTCGACTGGCTGGTCCGGGTGATCGAGCAGGAGCACCCGGGCGGCCTGCGCCTGGCCTGAGCCGACCTCGCGCGCCCGGCGAGAACTGTCGGACCCGCCCTACAGCACGTCCGAGAGCCGGACGAAGCGCCGACCCGCCGCCAGCAGCCTCGGCAGCGCCGCTGCCACCCCGGGGGCCGTCCCGCCGCCCGGGTGGTTCAGGTGGCCGATCACGATCGAGCCCGCCGGGGCGGAGGCGACCTCCTGCCGCACCCCGGCGGCCGACAGCGTGGCCCCGTCGTCCGCGTTCACCGAGAAGCCGGCCACCCGCTGGCCCAGGTCGGCGACCACCCGGGTGGCGACGTCGTCGTAGTGCGCCGTCCCGGAGCGGAAGAACCGGGGCGGGTGCCCGAGCAGCTCGGTGAGCTTCCGGGTGTTGCCCGCCACCTCGTCGTACACCTCGCCGACGTCCCGCGTTCCGGCGATGCCGTAGGCGGAACGGCCGGTCACCGAGAGCGGACGGTGGACGGTGCCGTGGTTGCCGATCTCGAACAGCGGGTCGGCGGCGAGCCGCTCGAACTCCTCCGGGTTGGCGTCGATCCAGCGGGCGTTCAGGAAGAGGGTGGCCGGCACGCCGTGCGAGCGCAGGGCGTCGATCAGGTCGGCGTCGTAGCCGCTGCCGCCGGGGCCGCCGCAGGCGTCGAAGGTGAGCGCGGTGGCGCTCTCGCCCTCCGGCAGCGCGGTGACCACCCCGGACACCTCCAGCCCCCACTCGTTCGGAGCCAGCTCGCCGTACCGTTCGACCACGGTGGCCCGGTCGGGCCGGGCCGGGGCCTGCTGGACGGGCTGGTGGGCGGGCTCCGGCGACGGTTCCGGCGCGGTCGGCGTCGCCGGGGCGGACGGCCCGGCGCCCGGCGCGCTCGGCGTCGCGGCGGACGGTATCGCCGGGGCGGACGGAGCCAGGGCGGACGGAGCCGAGGCCGCCTCGGCCTGCGCCGAGGGTGCGGGCGAGGCCGGGCCCGCCGCCCTGGTCCCGCACCCCGCCAGGGCCCCTCCGGCCACCACCATGAGCAGCGTCCGCCGACTCACCGCCATGCCCGTCTCCCGTCCGCGCCAGTCCTCATATAAACCGATGACATGACTATGAACCGACCGATCGTCACTCCCCGCAACTCGCCCCCGCCCCCGCCCGGCCCTCCTTCACCGACCCGCCCCGCCGCCGTGGGCCCCCACTCACCCCCGGTTCACCCGCCCGGGTAGGCACGCGAGCGACCCGCCCGCCTGCCCGCCGACCGGACCCGGAGACCCCGATGCCGACCGAGCCCCGCACCCCGAGCCCCGACAACCCCGACGGCCCCGACCAGCCGACCGGCCAGGGAGCACTCGGGCCCGCCCGCCGCGAGCTGCTGCGCACCGGCCTCGCCACCGGCGCCGCCACCGCCCTGGGCCTCGCCACCACCGGGCGGGCGGACGCCGCCCCCGCCGCCGCCACCACGGCCGCCCCCGCCGACCGCACTCTCACCCTCACCGGCCACCTGCCCACCGGCTGCCCCGACTTCGTGTACCTCCCGGTCGAAGTCCCGGAGGGCGTGCGCGAGATCGCCGTCAGCTACGGCTACGACAAGCCGCCCGTCCCGGCCGGCACCCCGGGCAACTCCTGCGACATCGGCATCTTCGACGAGCGCGGCACCGACCTCGGCGGCCCCGGCTTCCGCGGCTGGTCCGGCGGCTTCCGCACCGGGTTCAGCCTCTCCCGCGGCGCCGCGACCCCCGGCTACCTCCCCGGCCCCGTCAACCCCGGCACGTGGCACGTCGTCCTCGGCCCGTACCAGGTCGCCCCGCAGGGCATGGACTACCACGTGGAGGTCACCCTCCGCTTCGGCGCCCCCGGGCCCCGGTTCACCCCGCGCTACCCGGCGGAGCGGGCCCGCGGCCGCGGCCGCGCCTGGTACCGGGGCGACTGCCACCTGCACACCGTCCACTCCGACGGGCGGCGCACACCCGAGGAGGTGGCCGCCGGGGCCCGCGCGGCCGGCCTGGACTTCATCGTCTCCACCGACCACAACACCAGCTCCTCGCACGCCGTCTGGGGCCCGCTGGCCGGCCCCGACCTCCTGGTCCTGACCGGCGAGGAGGTCACCACCCGCAACGGCCACTGGCTGGCCCTCGGCCTGGAGCCCGGCGGGTTCGTCGACTGGCGCTACCGCTCGCGCGACGAGGAGTACCCGCGCTTCGTCCGCCAGGTCCACCGCTCCGGCGGCCTGGTGGTGCCCGCGCACCCGTACTGCCCGTACGTCGCCTGCCAGTGGAAGTTCGGCTACGAGCAGGCCGACGCCGTCGAGGTGTGGAACGGCCCGTGGACGTACGACGACGAGTCGGCGGTGGACACCTGGGACGGCCGGCTCGCCGTCGCCCTGCGCGAGGGCCGCTCCTGGCTGCCCGCCCTGGGCAACAGCGACGCGCACAGCGAGCCGCAGGCCATCGGCTCGCCGCACACCGTGGTGCTGGCCGAGGACCTCACCCGGGACGCCGTCCTGGACGGGCTGCGCGCCGGGCGCAGCTGGCTGGCCGAGTCCTCCGCCGTCACCCTGGACCTCAGCGTCACCGGGGACGGCCGCCGGGCGGGCATCGGGGAAAAGTTGACCGTCCCGGCCGACGCCCCGCTGGACGTCAGGCTCACCGTCACCGGCGTGCCCGGCGGGACGGTCCGCCTGATCACCGACGAGGGGCAGATGCACCAGGAGTCGCTGCCCGCCGAGGGCTCCGGCACCGTGGTCTGGCGCACCACCGCCTCGCTCGCCGCCTACGTCCGGGCCGAGGTGCGCCACCCGAAGGCGGACGGCACCCCGGGCAGGGGCAACGCGATGGGCCCGGAGCTGCCCTGGGGCCCGATGGCGGCGCTCACCAACCCGGTCGTGCTGCGCACCGCCGACCGGTAGGGCCCGTCGGCGGCCGGCCGCCCCGCTCCTGCCCCGCCCGGCCGCCTCCGTCTGCGGCCCCGCTCCCCCGCCGACCCGCCCAGGAACCGGATGGGGGACGACTCGGACCACCCGTTTGGACTAGGTTGATCCCCGAAACGCATCAGTCGTAGGGACGAGGCGGTCGGTTGTCCGGTCAAGGGGCCGACCAGCCCCTTCGCACTCCGACCGCCCCGCCCCGGCTACCCGACCGTCCCCGGCCCGCGAAGGGATCAGCAGCTGTGAACCGTACGACCGTAGGTGGGCCGGAGCTCGGGGGCGGCCGGGGCGCCGGGGGCGTCCTCGTCCTCGTCAACCCGGCCGGGGCCGGGGACAGCCCGGTCGCGGAGCTGCTCGCCCGGGAGCTGAACCCGAGCGTCCACCTGCGGACGGCCGACTTCCTGCGGGTCATCCGCGGCCGGCTCCCCTCCGGGACGTCCGACGCGGCCGGGGCGGCCGACGCGGCCGAGGCCGGGCGGCGCAACGCCACCGCGCTGGCCGCCGCCGCGCAGGCCGCCTTCGCCTACGCCACCCGCGGCTACCAGGTCGTCGTGGAGGCCCCCGCCGTCCCGACCGCGCTGGACACCTTCCGCCGGGAGAGCCGTGCCACCGGCGCCGCCCTCCACTACGTCGTCCTGCACTCCGGCCCGGCCCCCGAGGACGCCCCCCACGCCCTCGACACCACCGGCCTCGGCCCCGAGGATGCCGCCGGCTCCGTCCTCGCCGCCCTCGACGACCGCACCCACCTGCTCGGCTGGTAGGGCGTGTCTGACAATTCTCGCCGGCCGCCCGGTGCCGGGGGCTACGCCCCCACCCGCCCGTCGATCGCCTCCCGCAGGAAGTCCGCGTGCCCGTTGTGCCGGGCGTACTCGTGGATCAGGTGGAGCATCACCATCCGCAGCGACACCTCGGCGTCCCAGCGGGCCTGGTAGCCGGTGACGTCGAGGGACGCGGCGGCGCGCTCGATCCGGCGGGAGTGCTCGACCTCGGCCTGCCAGGCGTCGAAGGCCTCGGCCCGGGTGGCGCCGGCCGGGTCGTACGCCGCCTGGTAGTCGCCCTCCGCGGACCAGACCAGCGGGACGTCCTCAGCGTCGATCACCCGGCGGAACCAGGTGCGCTCGACCTCCGCCATGTGCCGGACCAGCCCGAGCAGGCTGAGCGCGGAGGGCGGGCTGGAGCGCAGGCGCAGCTGCTCGTCGGTCAGGCCCTCGCACTTCAGGGCGAGGGTCGCCCGGTGGAAGTCCAGGAAGCCGCGCAGCATCTCGCGCTCGCCGCCGGTCAGCGGCGGAGCGGGGCGGTCGTCGGGGACGTTCACGGTGAAGCTCTCCTCGCGGTGGTCGGGCATCCCCGCGGACTGTAGCGAACCACCCGCCCGCCCGCCCCCCGTTTTCCCCCGGGCACCACCGCGCCCCGCACGGCGCGGCAGGCCTGCGCCATCACGTACCGTGTTCGGACCACCACAGGTTTGGGTACGTACCTCGGCACGCCCGACGGCCGGGTGCCCAGCGAGCAGGAGACCCAGCGGCCCATGGACCACAACCGCATCCCCCCGACCGTGCGCCGCACCTACGGCGCCGACGACCTCAGCACCGCCCCGTCGTTCGCCGGGGGGTTCATCAACTTCGGCTACTGGCAGGGGATCGACCTCGCCAACCCGACCCCCGAGGACCGGGTGCGCAGCCAGGAGCAGATGTACCGGCGGGTGCTGGGCGAGTTCCCGGAGCCGCGGGAGCGGCTGCGGCTGGCGGAGGTGGGCTGCGGGCGCGGGCTGGGCGCCGCGCTGGCGCTGCGGGAGTTCCGGTTCGCGGGCGTGACGGGCGTGGACATCCACCCGGACCAGATCGAGCGGGCCCGCGCCGTCAACACGAGAGCCCTGGCGACGTACCCCGATCGGCTGGCGTACACCCTGGGCTCGGCGGAGGAGCTCCCCTTCTCCGACGGCTACCTGGACGGCGTCTTCTCCGTCGAAGCGGCCCAGCACTTCCGCGAGTTGGGCGGCTTCGCCCGCGAGTCCGCCCGCGTCCTGCGCTCGGGCGGCCGGCTCGTCGTCGCCACCTTCTTCACCGCCCCGGGCCCCGACGCCGCCGAACGCCTCAAGATCGTGCTCGCCAGCTTCGCCGACGGCCTGGACGTCCCCCACCCCCTGGAGGACTTCACCGCCGAGCTCACCCGCCACGGCTTCACCGACATCGCCGCCGACTCCATCGGCGCCGACGTCTGGCCGGGCCTGGACCGCTACCTCGCCGACACCGTCCCCACCTCCCACTGGACCCGCAACTTCCTCCCCGCCTGGCGCGACGGCCTCGTCGACTACCACGTCCTCACCGCCACCCGCATCTGACCGGGCACGACGGGCACCTCGGCGCCCGGGCCCGCCCGCCCCCCCGGAGGGGCCCGGCGCCACGCGCCCCGGCGGCGACGAAGGGCGGCCGTGAGCGACGGCCTCAGCGGTCCACGCCTCCCATCACCGGGTCGATGCTGGCCACCGCGACGACGACGTCCGCGACCTGCCCTCCCTCGCACATCGCGGCCATCGACTGCAGGTTGGTGAAGCTCGGGTCGCGGAAGTGCACCCGGTACGGCCGGGCGCCGCCGTCGGAGACGACGTGGACGCCCAGCTCGCCCCGCGCGGACTCGACCGCCGCGTACGCCTGGCCGACCGGGACGCGGAAGCCCTCGGTGACCAGCTTGAAGTGGTGGATCAGCGCCTCCATGGACTCGCCCATGATCGTGCGGATGTGGTCGAGCGAGTTGCCCAAGCCGTCCGGGCCGAGGGCCAGTTGCGCGGGCCAGGCGATCTTCTTGTCGGCCACCATGACCGGGCCGGGCGCCAGCCGGTCCAGGCACTGCTCGACGATCCGCAGCGACTGGCGCATCTCCTCCAGCCGGACCAGGAACCGCCCGTAGGCGTCCGCGGTGTCGGCCACCGCGACCTCGAAGTCGTAGTCCTGGTAGCCGCAGTACGGGTCGGTCCTGCGCAGGTCGTGCGGCAGGCCGGTGGCGCGCAGGATCGGGCCGGTGGCACCGAGGGCCAGGCAGCCGGGCAGGTCCAGGAAGCCGACGTCGACCAGCCGGGCCCTGAAGGCCGGGTTCCTCGTCGCCAGTGCGTCGTACTCGTGCATCCGCGAACGCAGCAGCCCGACCGCCTCGCGGATCTGGTCCGGCGCCCCCGGGGGCAGGTCCTGCGCCAGGCCGCCCGGTCGGACGTAGCCGTGGTTCATGCGCAGGCCGGTGACCAGCTCGAAGACGTCCAGGACCACCTCGCGGTCCCGGAAGCCGTAGACCATCAGCG
The DNA here is from genome assembly GCF_044391605.1 of Kitasatospora sp. NPDC018619. Lineage (NCBI taxonomy): Bacteria > Bacillati > Actinomycetota > Actinomycetes > Kitasatosporales > Streptomycetaceae > Kitasatospora > Kitasatospora sp. NPDC018619. The sequence goes on along the minus strand of NZ_JBISAI010000002.1, from coordinate 69,361 downwards.
TGGTGGAGCCGATCTCCATCCCCCCGGCGGCCAGCGCCACCAGGTGCGAGGAGATCCGGTTGAGCTCCATCATCATCACCCGGACCACGCTCGCCCGCTCCGGGACCTGCTCGGTGATCCCGAGCAGCTTCTCCACGGCCAGGCAGTAGGCGGTCTCGTTGAACAGCGGCATCAGGTAGTCCATCCGGGTCACGAAGGTGGTGCCCTGCACCCAGTTGCGGAACTCCATGTTCTTCTCGATGCCGGTGTGGAGGTAGCCGATGCCGCAGCGGGCCTCCTTCACCGTCTCCCCGTCGATCTCCAGGACCAGGCGCAGCACCCCGTGGGTGGACGGGTGCTGCGGCCCCATGTTGACGATGATGCGTTCGTCGTCGGCCCGGCCGACCGCCTCGACCACCTCGCCCCAGTCGCCGCCGGTGACGGTGTAGACGCGGCCCTCGGTCGTGTCCCGCGCTCCTGCCGACTCGTGCTCGGTGCCGCTCATCAGCCGTACGACCTCCGCTCGGGTCCCCGGTCACGTCCCCGTGCCCGTGTCGCGGCGCGCGATCGCGCACCCGGGGCCGCGGCCCGTCCCAGCCGGCCGGCCTTCGCTCCAGGCGCACGGGCGCGAATCGGCGGCGCCGGCTGCTGCTCAGGTCCAGGATCGCGCAGATCCGCCGGGACCACCCGGCCGGGCCGGCGGCGCACCGGCCGTGGCCGGCCGCGGCGGGCCGCATCCGTGGTCGGCCGGGGGCCGGTGGGTCACGGCTCCTCGGGCTGGGAGGGGCTGCCGTACGCTTCGAGCAAGTCGATCACGGCCCGCAGGTCCAGCGGGGTGTCGGCGCTGCCGGGGCCGTTCGCCCGGGCGGACGAGAACCGGCCGTCCGGGGCGAACTCGACCTGCAACGTCCAGTCGAGCAGGGAGAACCGCATCGCCCCGTCCTGCTCGCGCACGACCTGCCAGCCGAAGAGGCGGGCCGTCTCGCCGAGGTAGTGGGTGTCGTGGCTCACCGGTGCGGGATCGGACTCCGTCATGGCCCGATGCTCGCTCGGCCGGTGCCCCGGCGCCAGCCGCCATGCCGTGGGCGGGTGCGGACCCGGCGGGCATCCGCCGTGCCGACCTGCCGCTGCGGGGGCGCCCGCCCTACCGTAGGAGACGGCCGGGGCCACCGTCAGCGCCGACCCGGAGAGGGGTAGTGACCATGGGAACGCCACCGAACGATCCGGTACCGCCCACGCCCACGCCGGTTCCGGGGCCCGGCCCGCAGCCGGGCCCGCTGCCCGGTCCGGTGCCCGGACCGGGCGGGCCGGATCCGGTTCCGCCCGGGCCGCCCCCGCCGGAGCCCGACCCGCAGCCGCCGCCCGCGCCGCGGCCGGACCCCCGGCCCCAGCCCGGGCCGCTGCCCGGCCCGGGGCCGGCTCCCGCACCGGTCACCCGAGCACAGCGCCGGTGAGGCCGAGCGGTACCGCGGCCCCGACGCGCCCCCGCGTGACGGTCCCGGTTTCCGCGCCCGGCGCGCGGGCAGGCGCGGCAGGAGGAGTCACCGGGCCCCCGGGGACGACCGGACGGCCGCTGCCCTGAGGGGCGGTCCGGCGAGGCGGGTCGCTGCACGCTGCCGGTGGCGTGCGCCGGTGCCGAGAGGAGCAACGATGCCCGGATCCGAGCCACTGACGGAGTACCGACGCAAACGGGACTTCCACCGGACCCGCGAGCCCAGCGGGGAGGGCCGCGCCCCATCCGGCGACCGCGAGCCCGGCTTCGTCGTGCAGATCCACGACGCCCGCACCATGCACTTCGACTTCCGCCTGGAGGTCGACGGCGTGCTCAAGTCCTGGTCCGTCCCCAAGGGCCCGTCCGGCGATCCGCACGACAAGCGGCTCGCGATGCCCACCGAGGACCACCCCCTGGAGTACCGCGACTTCGAGGGGACCATCGCCGAGGGCGGGTACGGCGCCGGCACGGTGATCATCTGGGACGAGGGCAGCTACGCCAACCGCAGCACGGACAAGCGGGGGCACGAGGTCCCGTTCGCGAAGGCGCTCGCCGACGGCCACGCCTCGTTCCGGCTGGACGGGCACAAACTGCACGGCGACTGGGCCCTGACCCGCTTCCGTCAGGGCGACGGGGAGCGGGAGGCGTGGCTGCTGGTCCGGCACGGCCGGAGCGGACGCGGCGGCACGCCCGACCCCCGGCGGGCCCGCTCCGCGCGCAGCGGGCGGACGCTCGGGCAGGTCGCCGCCGAGGAGGCCGGCGGATGACCGTGCCGGACTCCGGCGCCCAGCTGGTCGGCGGCCATCAGGGCGCGCGCCTGCGCTGCGCGGGCACGGCCGGCACCGGCGACGGCACCGGGCCTCCGCCCGCGGACGAACGGCCCACCGACGTGACCGGCGAGCGAGGAGCGCCATGACCACCACCGACATCCGCGCCGGCGGCCGGACCATCGGGATCAAGAGGGCCGACAAGGTGCTCTTCCCCGACGACGGCATCACCAAGGCCGACCTCGCCGACTACTACCGCCGGGCCGGCCGGCGCATCCTGCCGCACCTGCGCGGACGCCCGCTGATGCTGGAGCGCCACCCCGACGGCATCGGCGGCGGACGGTTCATGCAGAAGGACACCCCCGACTACTTCCCGGACTGGATCCACCGCGCCGAGCTGCCCAAGGAGGACGGCACCGTCACCTACCCCGTCTGCGACGGCCTCGCCACCCTGCTCTACCTGGTCGACCAGGCGTGCATCACCCCGCACCGCTGGCTGTCCAAGGCCGACAAGCCCGACCACCCCGACCGGCTGGTGCTCGACCTCGACCCTCCCGGCGACGACTTCGAACCGGTCCGGCGGGCCGCCGCCCGCCTGCACGAGCTGCTCGGCGAACTCGGCCTGCCCGCCGCCCTGATGAGCACCGGGTCGCGCGGCCTGCACGTGCTGGTCCCGCTCGACCGCCGCGCTCCCTTCGACGAGGTCCGCGCCTTCGCGCGCGGCCTGGCCGACCTGCTCGCCGAACGGTACCCGGACGAACTCACCACCGCCGCCCGCAAGCAGGCCCGCAGGGGCCGCCTCTACCTGGACGTCCAGCGCAACGCCTACGCCCAGACCGCCGTCACCCCGTACGCCGTCCGCGCCCTGCCCGGCGCACCGGTCGCCACCCCGCTCGGCTGGGACGAACTGGACGACCCCGGCCTCACCCCGCGGCGCTGGACCGTCGCCACCGTCGGCGAGCGCCTGGAGGGCGACGACCCCTGGGGGCAGGAGCTGCGCCGCGGCCGCTCCCTGACGGCGGCCGCCCGGATGCTGGCGAAGCTCTGACCCGGCCCCTGCCACGCCCCGTACGGCTCGGACCCCCGGCACCGTCCGGACTCACCCGGCGATCCGCAGGGCGGGGATGACGCCGCCGGCGAGCACGGCGTCGCGTTGGCGGGGCGAGAGGCGGTGGGTGACCCGGTAGTCCTCGTCCGTGGTGGCGTTGTGCACGGTCAGCCGGGGGTCGGCGCCGTGAGCGAGGGCCTGGTGCAGGCCGCTGAGGAGCAGGCGGTCGCCCTGGGTGATCCGGTCGTGGTCGGCGGGGTCGGTGAACTCCAGCGGCAGGATGCCGAAGTTGGCGAGGTTCTGCCAGTGGATGCGGGCGAAGGACTTCGCGAGGACGGCGCGCAGGCCGAGCAGGCGCGGGGTGATGGCGGCGTGCTCGCGGGACGACCCCTGGCCGTAGTTGTCGCCGGCGACGACCAGGTGCGCCCCGGCCGCCCGGGCACGCTCGGGGTAGTCCGGGTCGATCCGGGTGAAGGTGAAGTCGGCGAGTTTCGGCAGGTTGGAGCGGTAGGGGAGGGCCTGGGCGCCGGCCGGGCTGATCTCGTCGGTGGAGACGTTGTCACCGGTCCTGAGCAGGACGGGGGCATCGAGTTCGTCCGGCAGCGGGTCGAGGTCGGGCAGGGCGGAGATGTTGGGCCCGCGGACGAGCTCGACGGTGGCGGCGGTCGTCGGCGGCAGCGGCGCCTCCATCATCGGCCGGTTGACCGAGGCGTGGTCCGGCAGCGCCAGGTCGGGCGGCTCCACGCCTTCGCGCAGAGCCCAGGCGCGGGGGTCGGTGAGCCGGCCGGTGAGGGCGGAGGCGGCGGCGGTCTCGGGCGAGCAGAGCCACACCGAGTCGTCCAGGGTGCCGGAGCGGCCGGGGAAGTTGCGGGGGAACGTGCGCAGCGAGTGCTGTCCGGCGGCGGGCGCCTGGCCCATGCCGATGCAGCCGAGGCAGCCGGACTGGTGGATGCGGGCTCCGGCGGTGACCAGGTCGGAGGCGGCGCCGGTCAGCAGCAGGTCCTGGAGGACCTCGCGGGAGCTGGGGTTGACGTCGAAGCTGACCGGGCCGGCGGTCTGGCGGCCGTGCACCATGGCGGCGGCGATCGCGTAGTCGCGCAGGCCCGGGTTGGCGGAGGAACCGATCACGACCTGGCCGATCGGGGTGCCCGCGACCTCACGGACCGGGACGACGTTGCCGGGCGAGCTCGGCATGGCGACCAGCGGCTCCAGGGCGGACAGGTCGATCCGCTCGGTGAGGTCGTAACGGCAGCCGGGTTCCGCGCTGTACGGCCGGAAGTCCTCCTCGCGGCCCTCGGCGCGCAGGAAGTCCCGGACGGCCTCGTCCGCGGGGAAGACGCTGGCGGTCGCGCCCAGTTCGGCGCCCATGTTGGCGATGACGTGCCGGTCCATCGCGCTCAGCCCGGCCAGGCCGGGCCCGTGGTACTCCAGGATCCGGTGGAGGCCGCCCTTCACACCGTGGCGGCGCAGCAGCTCCAGGATCACGTCCTTGGCGCTCACCCAGTCCGGCAGCTCGCCGTCGAGCCGGATGCCCCAGATGCGGGGCATGGTCAGGTGGTAGGGCCGACCGGCGAGGGCGAGGGCGACGTCCAGGCCGCCGGTGCCGATCGCCAGCATGCCGAGCGCCCCTCCGGCACAGGTGTGGGAGTCGGAGCCGAGCAGGGTCTTCCCGGGGACGCCGAAGCGCTGCATGTGGACCGGGTGGGACACGCCGTTGCCGGGCTTGGAGTACCAGAGCCCGAACCGGCGGGCGGCAGAGCGCAGGAAGAGGTGGTCCTCGGCGTTGCGCTCGTCGGCCTGGAGGAGGTTGTGGTCGACGTACTGCACGCTCAGCTCGGTACGGGCCCGGTCCAGGCCGAGTGCCTCCAGCTCCTGCATGACCAGGGTGCCGGTGGCGTCCTGGCAGAGGGTCTGGTCGATGCGCAGGGCGATCTCCTCGCCCGCCGTCATCGGACCGCTCACCAGGTGGGAGGCGATCAGTTGCTGGGCGGTCGTGAGCGGCTCGGTCACGGTGACCTCCTCCGTCGACGGGTGGGCGGGAGCGGTGCGGCCGGGGCCTGCGGTGCAAAGCGGACGGGATCCGCTCTTCCCACCGGCGGAGCGCGGGGCCCGGCCGGGTCCGGGCACCTGCGCACCGGCCAGGTCGCTCCCACCGGGCGGGTGCCCCCCGACCAGGACTCCTAACGCCGACGCTCCGGGGGCCGGGGGGGGCGTCCTGCCGCCCCTCCCGCAGACCCGCGAACCGCCGGGGCGCCGCGCCCGGGCGGCGCGGAAGCTCCCTGCGCTCGCCGCGTTACGGACCGGGACTTCTGGTTAGACGCCCGGATGACGCCCCCTGGGCGCCGACCGTCCCGCCGTCGCCGACCCCGTCGGCGGCCGGCTGACCCTCTGCTCCGGCACGCCGCCCGTACGGGCACCGGCCCCGGGCGGGTGGGCCGGTCCATCCCCCGTCACGGACCGGACCGGCACGCCCCGGCAGCACCTGTGCAGGGAGAACAGTGATGACCACTTCGAACAGCGGGGCCCCGAAGTCCGGCCCGCTCATGACCGCCTACGTCGAGGTCAACGACAACAGCATCGCCAACGCCGGCAGGTACGTCCTGGCCAAGGACGGCAGCAACGTGTTCGACATCGCCCTCGTCTTCGCCGCGAACATCAACCACGACGACCAGAAGGGCACGTACCTGGGCTTCAACCCCCACGTCCAGGACGTCCTCGACAACGCCGGCAAGCTGATCAAACCGCTCCGGGACAAGGGCATCAGGGTCCTGCTGTCCGTCCTGGGCAACCACCAGGGCGTCGGCTTCGCGAACTTCCCCGACCAGCCGTCCGCGGCCGCGTTCGCCGACCAACTCGCCGCGGCCGTCACCCGCTACGGGCTGGACGGCATCGACTTCGACGACGAGTACGCCGACTACCCCACGAGCGGGGAGGGCCAGACCAACACCTGGTCGTTCCCCTACCTGGTCGACGCACTGCGCACGAAGCTGGGCAAGGCCAAGACCATCTCGCTCTACTTCATCGGCCCCTCCTCCCGGACGCTCACCTACGGCGACATCGACGTGGGCCGGCTGATCGACTACAGCTGGAACGCGGGCTACGGCAGCTTCGACCCGCCGGACGTGCCCGGGCTCGGCAAAGCCCGGCTGGCGGCGGCCGCCATCGACATCCAGGACGAGGAGGCCGGCGGGTGGTCGACCGCCGCGGACCTGGCCAAGCAGACCTTGGACCAGGGCTACGGCGTCTACAACACCTACCGTCTCCCGGACACCGACGTCAGCACAGGCCTCTCCGCCGTCACCAAGGTCCTCTACAACAGCGACGTCCGTCCGCCCGGCACCACCGAACCCGCACCGTGACGGGGCCCGGCGGCGCCCCCGTTCTCGCGCCGCCCGGCGCGTCACGGTCCGTACCCGACGTCACTTTCCCCATGGCAGCCCGGATCCCGGGCCGAAGCCACCACCACGAGACAGGAGTCATCCCATGACCGAGTACACCCTCAAGATCGAGATCACCGACACCGGGCTGAACACCATCGGCAATGCCCAGCAGAGCGTCTGCCTGGCCAAGGACGTGGGGACCGCGGGAAGCACCTCCAACACCGCGCGGACTGTCTGGGTCAAGATCGACCCCGGCGAGAACAACGTGGTGACCTGGGAGGAGGACTACCGGATCTACGCCAGCGAGAGCAAGATCGTCGACGGCGCCCAGGTCAGTTCGACGACCCGGACGCGCGACGTGGTGACGCTCGACTACTGCTACCCCTTCACCAAGAACAACGTGTTCGGCGAAGGAACCGAGGACAAGGACGGCGAGGGCTACTACTCCCTCCACAACGGGTCGAACTGGACCATCAACGAGGAGCGGCAGGTCTGCTCCGGCCTCTACCAGGTCTCGACCGTGTCGGGCGGCGGCAACGACACGAACGACCAGGGGCCGCTCAACGCCTGTTACGTCCCCTACAACGAGAAGGGGCGGTTCGCGCCGGAGGAGGTCGTCTACGTCTGGGCCCAGAAGGTCGCCGACACCGGCGTCGTCAAGGAGAAGGTCACGACGGACATGCTCAAGGTGGAGTACGACACCGGGGAGACCTCCAAGACGGTGCACTACGACGACACGGACAACGTCTTCAAGCCCGGCCCGCTGCCTTCCCGGTAGACCGGCCCGGGGCCGCGCACGGCACCCGTCCGCGGGTGCCGTGCCGGCGCCGCGCCGTGGAGCGAACACCAGCGAGAACGGAGAGAAGCATGGGATTCCGCATCACCGTCGACGTGTTCTCCGGGCGGCCCAACCCGTCCTGGGAGATCCGGGACCCGCAGCAGGTCACCGACCTGCGCGGCCTCTTCCACGAACAGCGCCCCGCCCTCGCGCCGCCCGGCACGGGCGCCGTCCTGCTGGGCTTCCGCGGGCTGCGCGTGGAGGCCACCGACAGCGTCACGGCCCAGGGGCTCCCACCCGTCTTCACGGTGGGCGGCCCCGGCAGCCCTCCCGCGAGCGCCGAACTCGCCGAGGCCCTTCTCGACACGATGCCCGTCGAGGCACCCCCGCCCGGCGAGCAGGCCCCCGCCGTGCTGACGCCGGAGTTCCGCGAACTGGTCCGCAGCGAGATCCGCAGCGCCCGGACCTGGCCGCCGGCCGAGCCGACGGAAAGACCGCCGGCCGACGGAGCCGACTGCCCCTACGACGTCACCTCCGACGGCGCCGACCTGTGGAACAACTCCACGGTCTGCCCCCACAACAACTGCTACAACTACGCGGTCAACGACCGGACCGACACCTTCGCCCAGCCCGGCCGGGCCCACCAGTACGACCTCACGAAGGTCACCTGCGCCGACGTCCTCACCGGAGCGCTGAAGGACGGGCTGCGGAGCTGGGGGGTGAACTGCTACACGGCGGGGACCAAACGCTACAAGGTCGCCCTCGTCACGGGCGCCTTCGGCACCCAACGGGACTTCCACTGGTACCGGCTCTGCACGGACAACACCTGGTGGCACAAACCGGGCGCATGCCCGATCACCAACCTCGACAACGCCGGCAAGATCATCGCCGACCCCCAGAAGGCCAACCGCGGCAACTACACGGACTGGTGCACCTACATGCAGTCCGGCGACTCCGTGATCATCGACTGATCCGTTCCGGGCCCCAGCCGAGCGGACCGACCGAGCCCGGACGGGCAGCGGGGCCGCGGGGCGGTCTTGTCCGGCGGTGCCGGCGCGACCAGACTGGCCCGGGGTACGCGGAGCGGAGGGGTGCGGTGGCCAGGATCAGGATGCCCGACCGGGTCTTCCTCGCGTTGGAGTCCGCCCGCACGCCCCAGCACGTGGCCCTGCTGGCCACCTTCGGGCCCCCTCCCGGCGCCGAGCCCGGGCGGTACGTGCAACGGCTGTTCGAGCGGATCGCCGCCGCTCCCGTCGCGGCCCCGTTCTCCTTCCGACCGCGCCACGCCCGGTGGGGGGCCTTCGACGGCAGCTGGGAGGAGCTCGCCCCGGCGGACGTCGACCTGACGTACCACCTGCGCCGCTCCGCGCTCCCCGCGCCCGGCGGCGAGCGCGAACTGACGGACCTCGTCTCGCGGTTGCACTCCCGCCCGCTCGACACCGCGCGGCCGCTCTGGGAGTGCCACCTGATCGAGGGCCTGGCCGGGGACCGGTTCGCGCTGTACGTCAAGGTGCACCACGCGCTCACGGACGGGCTCGGCATCCAGCAGCGGCTGCGGCACATGCTCGGCACCGATCCGCTGGACGATCAGGTGCGCCCGCTCTGGAGCGTCGTGCCGGCCGCCGAGGAGGCCGGGCACGCCGCGGCGGCCGGCGGGGCCGAGGCGCCCGGCCGGACCGGCGGAGCGGCCACCACCGCGCTGGGCCTCGGCCGGGCCGCCCGGACGATGCTGCGCGGCGTCCGCGCCCGGGCGGACCGCGCCCGGGCGGTGCCGTTCCTGGTGCCGCGGTCCCCGCTGAACGGCGCCGTGGGGCGGCAGCGCCAAGTGATCACCCGGAGCTACCCGTTCGCCCGCTTCCGCGGCGTGGCGAAGGCCGCCGGGGTGACGGTCAACGACGTCCTGCTGGCGGTCTGCGGGGGCGCCCTCCGCGAGGGCCTGCTGGCGGCCGGGGCGCTTCCGGCGCGCTCGCTGACCGCCGGCACGCCGGTGTCCACCCGCAAGCCGGGCGACGCGGCCACCGCCAACTCCTTCGCGATGACCGTCATGAGCCTCGGCACCGACGTGGCCGACCCGCTGGAGCGCCTGCGCACCGTGGCCCGCTCCGGCGAGCTGGCCAAGCGGGAGCTGGCCGGGCTCCCGGAGGGCACCACCGGGCTCTACGGGGCCCTGTTCACCTGGCCGTTCGTCGCACAGAACGTGCTGGGCCTGGCCGGCGCGACCAGGCCTCCGTACAACGTGGTGGTGTCGAACATCCCCGGCCCCGCGCACCGGACGTACTTCGCCGGCTGCCCGCTGGAGACCGTCCACCCGCTGGGCAGCGTCTGCCACGGCGTCGGCCTGTTCGTCGCGGCCCGCTCGGCGGGCGGGCGGCTGAACCTGGGCCTGGTCGGCGACCGCGCCCTGCTCGCCCCGCTGGCCGGGCTGGGCGACCGGCTGGGCGAGCAACTCGATGCCCTGGAGCGGGCGTTGGGCTTGACCTAGGGGACGTCAGCGCAGCAGTCCGTCGGCCCGCAGCCGGTCGAAGACGATCCGGTCCACCGGGGAGATCCGGTGCCGGTCGGCGTGGGTGAGCCACACCATCTCGGCGATCTCGGCGGCCGGCGCGAGCTCGCCCTCGTACCCGGCGGTGTAGCAGGTCATCCGGACGACCACGCCCGGCTCGTGCCCGTGCGCCTGGGCCTCGAAGACGCCCAGCAGGGCGGCCGACTCCCGGTCGACGTTGACGGAGAGCTCCTCCGCGATCTCGCGGCACAGGGTGTCGAGGTCGTCCTCCCCCGGCTCCCGCTTCCCGCCGGGCAGGTAGTAGGCGTCCTTGCCGTGCGAGCGCGTGCTCAGCACCCTGCCGTTCTCGGTGTGGATCCACGCCACTTTGTCGATGACCGCTGCCACGGACCACTCCTCCTGTACTCCGGCCGGCCCCCGAGGGCCGGCCCCGAGGATACCGCCCCGGCCGCCCCGGCCGCCCTCAGCCGGCCAGCAGTTCCTCCCGGTAGGCGGTGACGACCTGCCGCACCGCGAAGGTCAGGTCGGCGGACAGCGCCTCGTCCAGGGTCAGCCAACGGGGCTCCTCCCCCTCCTCGTTGACGGTGACTTCCCCCGCGTCCGGCGCCGTCAGCAGGTACACGTGCCAGACGTGGGCGTCGGATCCGCGCCGGCAGCCGTCACCCGGGATCGGCAGCCTGGCGACGGGCCGCAGCCGGCCGCCGGCGGCCAGGCCGACCTCCTCGCGCAACTCGCGGGCGGCGGCGTGGGCCGGGTCCTCACCGCGTGCCACGTGGCCGGCCGGCACCGTCAACGCGTAGGGGAACGCGACGCGTTGGAAGAGCAGGAACCGGCCCGCGCGGTCGCGTACGAAGACCGCCGCGGTCTCGTGCCAGTACTCGCCGTCCTCGGCGGACCACCAGGAGATGGCGGGGTCGATGACGATGGCCCGGGCGCTGCGCTCCCCGCAGTTGCCGCAGCGCACGAGCCTCCGGCCGTCGACCGTGGTCCACTCGACCGGGCCGCCCCGGCAGAGCACGCAGTACTCCGCATAGGCGTCCGGCGCCGGACGCAGCGTCTCGATGTTCATACCGGCCTCCGCGCCGTCGGGTCGGGTGGCGCCGCCCCGGTCAGGGCAGCAGGTCGGGCAGCCGGCGCACGTCGTCGAGGACGTGCTCGGCGCCGGCCCGTACGAAGTCCTCGCGGCGGCAGAAGCCGGTGGCGACGCCGACGAAGCGCAGCCCGGCCCCGGTGGCCGCCGCGTGGTCGATGAGCGCGTCGCCCACGTACCAGACGTCCCGCGCGGCGATCCCCCGGGCGCCGAGCGTCGCCAGCGCGGCGTCGAACACCCGCGGGTCCGGCTTGTGGTGGGGGCTGTCGTCCGCTCCCTGGAGCAGGGCGAGCCGGTCCGTGGGCACCCCGATCCGTTCGACGTCCCGGAGGGCCGACAGGCGGTTCGTGGAGGTGACGACCCCGACGTCGAGGCCCCGGTTCCAGAGCTCGTGCACGACCTCGACGGCGCCGGGCAGCGGCCGTTTGAGGAACTCCTCCTCCAGCGAGAGGTTCGCCTCGCGCATCCGCTCCACGGTGTCGCTGTCGCGGTAGAGGGCGCGGATCATCAGGTCGAAGGGCTTGCCCCAGTGCAGCCGCAGCTCCTCGTCCGTCAGGTCGATCCCGTAGAACCGCCGGGCGACGGCCTTGTGGTGGGCCCACTTGACCTCCGCGGTCACCACCAGGGTGTCGTCCAGGTCGAAGAGGACGGCACGGGGCCCTCGGCGCGCGGGCCTTCCGGGCGGCGTCGTACGGGTCGTTGCGGGCGTCATGGCGTGAAGTCCCTTCCACCGGTGCGGTCCTGCGGTACGGCCGTGCTGCCCCGGGCCGGTTCCGCCGCCGCGCCGCGCGGCCGGAGCCGGGCGGAGCCGCGCGGAGCGGGCAGGACGGCCGCCAGGAGCAGTCCGATGCCGGCCGCGGTGAAGCCGAGCGCGGCCAGGCCGGCGCCGATCCACCCCGCGCCGTCCACGGCCGCGCTGAAGGCGGGCGGCCCGACCAGCGTACCGAGGCTGCCGCACTGCGCGAGCAGTCCGTTGGTGACGTCGGCGCGCCCGGGGGTGCCGGCGATGCGCGGCACCGAGGCGAACATCACGGAGATCAGCACGCCGTCGACCACCAGGCCGGCGCAGGCCAGGACCGTGACCGCCGCCGGCGGCAGGCGCAGCCCGAAGACCAGCAGCGCCGCGACGGGCAGCAGCACCAGCACCGGCGCGACGGCGAGCAGCCCGACGCCCCGGCGCAGCGGCCACCCGCTCAGCGCGCTGCCGACCACGCTGCCGAGCGAGACCACCGCGGCGACGGCGCCGGCGGCGGCCGCGGAGGCGCCGCGCTGCTCCGTCAGGAAGGTGGGCAGCAGCACGACGATGGCGACCCCGGCCAGGCAGACGCAGGCGAAGCTCAGCGCGAAGAGCACCGGGGCGGTCCAACCGGTGTGCGGGGACGGCCCTCCGGTGTCCTCGGCCGCCGCCGGTGCCCGGGCGACGGCGCGGGTGGCTCCCACCGCGCCCGCCCCCCGCACCACGGCCGCCGTCGCGACCGCCAGCGCGAGCGGCAGCACCGCGGTCGCACCGATCCAGCCGCGCCAGCCGACCTCCCCGCTGACCGCTCCCCCCAGCGCGGTGGCCAGCGCGAGGCCGGAGGGCACGCAGGTGCCCCACAGCGCCAGCGCCGTGGCCTGCGCCCGCCCTTCGGCCAGCCTGGTCAGCACGATCGGCCCGCCCACGAACACCAGGAGGTACCCGAAGCCCTGGGCGGTACGGGCCGCCAGCAGCGCCGGCCAGCCCGGGGCGAGGGCCGTCGCCGCCACGGACAGGGCGGTGAGCAGGAGCCCGCCGGCCACGGCCCGCCGGGCGTCGAGCCGGCTGATCCACCAACCGGCGGGCACCCCGAGGACGGCGCTGACCGCGGTGATGCTGGAGGTCGCCCAGGCGAACCTGCCGAGCGACAGGCCCAGGTCCTGCCGGATCTCGGAGCCGAGCGGGGACAGGACGCCCAGCCCGAAGGCGGCGACCACCCCCGAGAGCCAGGTGACCACGATGGCGGGCCACGGCGCCCCGCCGCCCTCGCCGGGCGCACCGCCGTTCCTGCGCATGGTTCGGCCTCCTGGGGGTGGACGGGTCGACGTGCGGCCGCGTGTGATGAGAGGGAGGCGCCGGCCCCCTCCCACCACACGACGCGTCAGTGCTGCCGGTCGTAGGCCGTCAGCAGGGCGCGGTCGCCGGTCACGTACGTCGTGTCGGTGATGACGGTCTGGTCGGACGGGCCGCGGCTGCACATGCACATGTGCCGTCCGCTGGACTCCACGCGTACGGCGCGGGCCCCGCCGGAGGCCATGATCTCCTCGGCGATGTCCTTCACCAGGTGCTCCTGGATCTGGAACCGCTTGCTGAAGGCCTGGACCAGCCGCGGGAACTTGCCGAGGCCCAGGATCCGGTCGCCGGGGACGTAGGCGATGTCGACCTTGCCGTAGAACGGCAGGAAGTGGTGGGCGCAGATCGAGTAGTAGTTGATGTCGTGCACCCGGACGACGCCCTGGTGCTCGCCGTCGACCAGGACGGTCGTCTTGAGGATCTTGGAGGTGTCGATCTCGTAGCCGCTCAGCAGCTCCCGGTACGCGCGGACGATGCGGGGCTCGCACTCGGGTTCGGTGTACCAGTCCAGGGCCCGTTTGTCCGTGGTGACGTTGTCCCGAAGCCACTCGGCGATCGTCATGGGTTCTCCGATCTCGGTCTGTCCGGCGCCGCTGCGGCGCCGGCCTCGCCGGGGCTCCGGCGAAGTCCTGTGGGGGGTGGGAACAGGAGGGGCCCTCGGCGCGGCGGCTCCCCGGCCGCCCCGCCCCGGCGCGACGGCCCCCTCAGCGCGACGGCTCCCCTGCCGCCAGGCGCGCGTCGGCGTAGGCGCCGAGGGCGGTCCTCTCCGCGTACGCGTACGCCCGCCGCCCCAGCGCGTGGAGGTGGGCGTGGTCGACCCCGAGGTGCCGCAGGTTCTCCGCCGCCGCCCAGTCGAGCCCCTCCCGCCACTCCTCCAGGGGCCGGGCGTAGCGGTCGAGCCCGGCGGTGCCGCGGCCCAGGTCGGCCAGGGAGAGCCCGGTCTCGCTCTCCAGCCGCCGCACCCGTGCCCACCACTGCGCCCGGAACCGCCGGTGCTCGTCGGGCGTGAAGGCACGCACGCCGCCGTCGTAGACGGCGCACTTCTCGAAGAGGCTGTCCCGGGCGGCCAGGCGGTGCAGTTCGAAGTCCGGGGCCGAGCGTCCGGGGGCCCGCAGGAAGTCGAAGGGCAGCTGGGGGAACGACTGCCCGAGCCGGGCGCTCCCGGGCAGCTCGAACAGGGCTTCCAGGGCGACGATGAAGGCGCTGAACTCCTCGCCGCTGTCGGCGAGTTCGGCGAAGTAGCGGTGCAGGCGGGCGATGCCCTGGCGGGACCCGACGGTCAGCACCAGGTAGCCGGCGAGCTGCGCCCCGCGGCCGCGCGCCGCGTCCAGGGCGGCCCGGAGCACCTTCTCCGCCGTCGCCCCGGTGCCGATGATGTCCCCGAGCACCAGCAGCTGCCGCCCGGTGAACTCCCAGCGTTCGTAGGAGATGCCGAGCGGGTGGGAGGCTCCGCGGTCGGTGCCCACGAAGCTCACCGCCCCGGGGTACCCGAAGCGCTCCGCCAGCGCGGCGTCGACCCCGAAACCGAGGCCCCCGCGCAGGATGTTCACGACCGTCGTGCTCTCCGCCGCCAGGGCCGCGGCCAGCCCGGGATCGGCCCGCGCCGCCAGGTCGAGCGCCGTGGCGACGGCGCCGGCGAGCAGGGAACGGTAGCGGTGGCCCGTGACGACCGGGTCGGTGAGGAGCTCGCGCGAGGCCGCGGTCGAGCAGAGCAGGACGCGGGTCGGCGGGCCGGCCGGGTCCACGCGGTAGCAGGCCGCGTCCTTGCTGTGCAGGAGGTACTTCATCGGATGCTCCCCTCCGGCGCCACGGGCCGGATTCACGGTTTGAGCGCGGGGCGCCTCGGCGGCCTGCCGAGGCGTTCGGCCAGCACCCGCTCCACCCGGTACGAGGACTCGATGCCGTCGACCGGCTTCAGTGCGTCCGGGCCGGGTGCCGCGTGGTGCACGGAGGCGACGAGCACCGTGCCGGGCAGCGGCAGCACGTCCGGCAGCTGGTGCGGGTGCTCGACGAGGAGCGACTTCAGCCCGACGGCGCCGAAGAGCGAGCTCCAGTCCAGGCCCACCGCGCGGCTCGGCAGACCGCCGCCGGACTCGTAGAGCCGGTTGTCGATGACGGCCAGGGTGTAGTTCCCGAGCTTCGGCAGGTGGTCGCCCAAGGCGGTGAGCACCGAGAGGTTCATCAGGAAACTGCCGTCCGTGTCGATGCCGACGACGGACAACGGGGCCGCCGCCATGGCCATTCCCAGGGAAACGGCGGTGACGTCGCCCATGGTGTCGGTGAAAAGGGTGTCGGTGGGGCGCAGCGCGTACATCACCTCGCTCGTCCGACCGAGCGGCGCGACCGACACCGAATCCGCGGGGAGCCTGGCGTACAGGGCTTCGAGGAAATCGGAGGTCTCTATTGCGCGGTCCTCAATTCTGCCGTCATTCCGGCGTTCGCCACCAGGGCCACGCTCCGCTGGCCGGTGTCGAGCGTCGCGTACGCCTTGTGGAGGCATTCCGCCAACTCACCGCAGGAATCGACTTCCGCGGTCACCAGGGACAGCATCTCGGTGTGCCGGTGCATGGTTTCCTCGTGCGGAATTCCCCACCAGTTCGGCTCGCCGAAGGCGCCGCGCCGGGATATCAGCAGGGCGGTGTGCAGCCGGTGGCTCATGGTCAGGCGGGACAGGGTCTCGCAGGCGCGGCGCAGCCCCGAGTTCTCCATCACGACCAGCGGGCGGGCGCCGGCCAGTCGGGCGCCGGCGGCCAGGCCGACCGCCGTGGCCTCGTCGTTGACCTGCACGTACCGGATCTCAGGGCGCTTCGACGCCTCCCGGCACAGCGGCGCCAGGAGCGAGTCCGGCACCGCGTAGACGATCTCCACGCCCGCCTCGACGAGCGCCTCGTACGCCGCGACAGCCGACATGGCGGCGCCTCACCTGGTGGTGGCGAGCAGTTCGACGATGATGTTCGAGTAGTGGCTGTCGCCGATGTTCCGCAGCAGGTGCGGCTGCCCGGCCTCGTGGTAGACGGCGTCACCGAGCTTGTCGTTTCCGACGTAACTGGTGCCGTCCTTGTTCACCGTCTCCGCCGTGCCGCTTTCGGTGGCGACGTAGACGTAGTCACAGGGGTGCTGGTGGACGATCGTCTGCTCTCCCGGGTCCAGTTCCAGGACCCACACCCGGACGCGGTCGTCGGAGTAGACGAGTTTGGTGCCGACCTGCTCGACGTGCTCGTGCACTGGGTACCCCGATCTGTCGCGTGATCCGCTACTGGTGGCGTGTTTCGCGTGACCGAAATCTGCGGGTATCGAACGTCATCAGATCACGGTCGATGACGTGACTCTAGATGCGTTTTCAACGAACAGCAACGGGCCGGTATCACCCCGACCCGTAATGAGCCAAACTGCGGCGGGCGGGCCCGGCCACGGCACGGCGGCCCGTAACCCGCAGGCGCCGACCCGCCGGACGCGCGCCTGGCCTGCCGTCTTGGGGGCGTCCGCCCACGGGCCGGCGAACCGGAACGATCGTTACCCGCGCGGCATATGACCTGACCGAAAGTAGCCACCGGGGCTCCGGGGGCCTTGTTCCCCCCATCCGGCCGGTGTCTGCTGAAATCCGTCAGATTGTGCGCCCGCACGACTCGTGAGGAGCCCTCGGTTGATGGACGTCGAGGTCGGGGAAACGGCGACGAAGACGGCGTTATCGGACACCCGGTGGGAGACGCCGGCCTACCTCTACGACCTGGCCGTGGTACGGCACGCCCACCGCCGGCTGGTGGGAGCACTGCCGGAACCGGCCACCCTGCTCTACTCCCTCAAGGCCAACCCGCACCCCGCCGTCCTCGGCCAGCTGGCGGCGCTCGGCTGCCACGCCGAGGTCAGCTCGCCCGGCGAGCTGGACGCCGCCGTCCGGGCCGGATTCCCCGCCGCTGGGGTCCTCTACACCGGCCCCGGCAAGCGCGACGAGGACGTGGCCCGGGCGCTCGCGACGGGCGTCCGGCAGTTCTCCGTGGACTCCCCGCACGGCCTGGACCAGCTCGACCGGCTGGGCCGGGCGCACGGCACCCGGGTGCGCGCGCTGCTGCGGGTCAACCCGCCCGTTCCCCCGGCGGGCGCCGGTCTGGCGATGACCGGCGGCCCGTCCCAGTTCGGTGCCGACCTGTCCTGGGTGCTGGAGCGGCCCCGGCTGTTCGCGGACCGGGAGCACGCCGAACTGGCGGGCCTGCACCTCTACATGGGCAGCAACCTGACCGAGGTCGCCGCGCTGCTCGCGGTGTTCCGCTACGGGCTCGATGTCGTGCGGCAGGTCGAGACGGCGCTCGGGCGCCGGCTGCGGGTGGTCGACCTCGGCGGGGGCTTCGGCGCGCCGTACGCCGTCGAGGGCGGGCTGCCGCGGTTCGACGCGCTCGGCAGCCGGCTGGCGGACCTGCTCGACGAGCGGCTCCCCGGCTGGCGGGAGGGCGAGCGGCAGGTGGTCTTCGAGTCGGGCCGGTACCTGACGGCGACCTGCGGCCGGCTGGTGACCGCGGTGCTGGACGTCAAGCGGTCGCAGGGGCGGCGCGTCGTCGTCCTGGACACCGGCGTCAACCACCTGGGCGGGATGTCGGGGCTGCGCAAGGAGGACCGGATCGAGCCGCGGTTCCGGTACGAGCCCGGCCCGGGCGGCACCGCCGGGCCCGAGGCCCCCGGCGCGCCCGAGGAGACGGACGCGTCGGAGGGGACCGACGGCACCATCGTCGCCGGTCCGCTCTGCCACCCGCTGGACGTCTGGTCCCGCAACGCCCGCCTCCCGGAGGTGGCCGTCGGGGACCGGCTGACGGTGCCGAACGTCGGGGCCTACGGGCTGCACGCGGGACTGGCCCTGTTCCACTGCCACCCCATGCCGCTGGAGGTGGTGCTCGACGGCGGGCGGGAGGTCGCCCGCGGCCGGTACGTCCTGGGCCGGGACCGGGGCCCGCGGTGATCCGCGGCCTGTCCGACCACCAGGTCGTACGGCCCGACCCGGCCGCCGCCGGCCCGACGTACCTCGACGCCCCCGCCGCCGGCGCGTCGCTCGTCGTCATGCGCGACGACACCGCGTACTGCGTACGGTCGTTGAGCCGCACCCCGGCCGGCCGCGGCACCGTGCCGCCGGGCGGCTGCGGCCCCGCCCTCGCGGAGGCCTACCGCGCCTTCCAGCGCGACCTGCGCAACGCGCTGCGCACCGTGCTGCCGCCGCGCGGCGGCCTCCGGTTCCACCTGGTCGACGCGCACCGGCTCGAACTGGCGGTGCGCCGCCGCGCCACCGGGGGCGGACCGCTGCTGTGCCTCGATCCGCTCCTGGAGCGGGCGGTGTGGCCGCTGCGGGTCTCCCGGGGGTTCCTGCTCGGCGGCCGCCGGCAGGTCGGGCTGGTGCCGCGGCCCGGCGCCGCGCCGATCGGCGAGCAGATCGCCTCGCTGCCCGGGGACCCGACCGGGCGGGGCTACACCCTGGTCGAGGACGACATCGCCACCGGCGGGACCGTCGCCGAGGTCGTCCGCCTGCTCCGGGACGCGGGACGGCCGGTCCGGCAGGTCGTGCCCGGCATCCGGCTGGGCGGGTCGGCGCCGTCCGAGGTCCTGGGCGCCCGGATCGACCCGGTGCTCCAGTACCGGACCGCCGGCACCGGGCCGGACGCGCCCGCCCCGGAGCTGGTCGACCCGAGGAACTTCCTGTTCGGCCTGTCGGGCCTCGTCGTCCGGCTGCCGGACGGCACGTGGGGCCGCGCCCCCTACTGGCTCCCCTTCGTCAGGACCTCGGCGCGGCTGGGCAGCCCGGCCGGGGCCGACCGGGAGTTCGCCGTGCTCCTGCTGGCGGCCAACCTGCGCTTCTTCGCCCGCGTCGACCGGCTGGTGCGGCGCCCGCACCGGGTGGCCGACCTGCAAGCCGACGTGCGCCGGCTGCTGCTGTCGCTGGAGGTGGCGGAGCCGGCCGAACCCGTCCGGTCGGTGCTGCGCAAGCTCACGGCGGGGCTGGACGGCTGGTCCGGACTGATCGCGGACGTCGAGGAGCGGGGCACGGACGTCGAGGAGCGGGGCACGGACGCGCCCGCCGGATCGGCCGCGCGGTGACCGGCGGGCCCGTGGCGGGCGGCTCCGGGGCCGGCCGCCCCGGCGCGGAGGACGGCCGGCCGTTCGCCGTGGTGCTCCTGGACGTCAACGGCACCCTGGTGCCCTCCACCCCCGGCCCGCCCCCGGACCGGCGCGCCCTGGAACGCCTGCGCCGCCTCGTGGCGCGGCTGACGGCCACCGGCGTCGCCGTCGGCCTCTGCTCGGACTCGCCGCTCGAACAGCTGTGGGGCTTCGGCGAGCGCATCGGCCTGGGCACGCCGCCCGGCTTCCCGGTGGTCGCCGAGAACGGCAACGTGGTGGCCGTCGACGGCACCGTGCGCACCACCACCCCGTTCCCGGCCCTGCCGGGCCTGCGCGCCGAGGTGGCGGCGGCCGCCGCGGCCCGCGGCCTGACCCGGGTCGACGACGTGGTGGCGCCCGAGTTCGGGGGCCGGCCGCCGACCGGCCGCGACTGGGCCTTCGGGGCCAACCGCCAGGCGTCCGCCGGCGTCTTCGGCGCCCCGGACTTCATCCACGACGTCCGTCGCCGCCTGACCGGCTGGAGCGCCGCGAACCGCCTCGGCCTCTCGGTCGAGCTCGCCCCGGGCCACGCCTACGCGGTCATCCACCCCTACCCGCGCACCGCGTCCGGAAAGCGCGTGGCGCTGGCCGCCCTCGCGGCGCGCGCCCCGCGGCGGCGGTTCCTGCTGGTGGGGAACTCCCCCGCCGACTGGGTCCCCGGGGTGGCGAACGTCGGGTGCGCGTTCGTCGCGGACCCCTCCGTCCCCCCGCAGGCGCGGGACGCCGCCTGGTACGTCTCGCCGCGGCCCGAACTGGCGGGCGTCGTCGACATCCTGGAGCACCTGCTCCGACGACAGCCGCCGACCCAAGGATCAGCCCGTTCCCGAGGAGGCCCACATGTTCCGAGTCCGGGTGGGGGTGGTGGGCTGCGGGATGATCGCGCAGCTGGTGCACCTCCCGTATCTGACGGCCCTGCGCGACCGCTTCGACGTCCTGGCGCTCTGTGACCGGTCCTACGACCTGGCCCGGTCGGTGGCCGAGCGCTTCCACGTCCCGAACACCTACGCGTCCGTCGAGGACATGCTGGCGAAGACCCCCGAGCTGGACGCCGTCCTCGTCCTCACCACCGACCACCGCGAGCCGGTGCTCACCGCCCTGGAGCACGGCAGGCACGTGTTCACCGAGAAGCCGCTCGGCCACACCGTCGCGGAGACGGAGGAGGTGATCGCCGCCGCCGAACGCACCGGCGCCAAGGTCATGGTGGGCTACATGAAGCGCTACGACAGCGGCGTGCGGCGGGGCCTGGCGGAGATCGCGCGGATCACCCGGCCCGTCATGGCGAGGATCCACATCGTGGTGGGCCCCGAGTACGGGAACTGGATCATCCCCGAGCTGGCCCGGATCACCCGCGCCGACCCCTCGGACGCGGCGGGCGCACCGGACGGGCGCCGCGGCCGGGTCGCCCGGGAGTTCGGCAGCGCCCCGCCCGGGGTGACGGAGGCCTACATGGACATGTTCGGGGTGTGGAGCCACGACGTGAACGTCTACCGGGCCGCCTTCCCCGAAGCGCCCGCCTCCATCCGGGCGCACTGCTCGCCGGACGGCAGGACGCTGACCGGCTCGCTCCGGTACGCCGACGGGTTCCAGTGCGTCTTCCAGGGGTCGTCCACCTCGGTCCACCGGTTCGAGGAGAGCCTCACCGTGTGGGGCGAGGACCGCACCGTCACGCTGGACATCTCCAACCCGTTCCTGCCCAACGCCCCCTCCACCGTGCGGATCTGGCGCGACGAGGCGCCGGGGCCCGGCGGCACCGGCCGGGGCTCGGCGGTGGAGGAGACCGTCACCGGGTCCTACCAGGAGGCGTTCGAGGCCCAGCTCGCGCACTTCCACGCCTGCGTCACCACACCGGGCCTGCGGCCCCTCACCGACGCGCACGAGGCGCTCCTGGACACGCGCCTGATGATCGACATCGTACGGGCAGCAGCGGAACGGCCGTAGCGCCGTGGCCGCCCTACCGGGAGAGTGCGAACCGTGAGCGAATCCCCGCACGACGTCGACCGCGCGGCCGGGGCCCGCCTCCACCGGCTGTTCGCGGAGCAGGTGGCGCGCACGCCGGACGCGCCGGCCCTGATCCGGCGGGGCGAGCCGACCTCCTACCGCCGGCTCCTCGACGGGGCCCGCCGGATCGCCCGCCTCCTGCGGGAGCGCGGGATCGGCGCGGGGGCCCTCGTCGGGATCTGCCTGGAGCGCGAACCACGCACGGTCGCCGCGCTGTTCGGCGTCCTGGAGGCCGGCGCCGGCTACGTCCCGCTCGACCCCGACTACCCGGTCGAGCGCCTGCGGTACGTCCTGGAGCACAGCGGCGCCCCGACCCTGCTGACCCAGAGCGGCCTGCGCCCGCTCTTCCCCGGCTACCGGGGCGCGGTCGTCGACCTCGACGAGGTCCAGCCGTCCGTCGACGCCCTGCCCCCCGACGGGGCCCGGCCCCTCGACGCGGCGGGCAACGCCCCGGCCTACGTGGTCTACAGCTCCGGATCCACCGGCCGCCCCAAGGGGGTGCTGGTCGGCCACCGGTCCCTGGCCAACCACAGCTCCGCGGTGAACCGGCACTTCCGGTTCGGGCCGGGCGACCGGGTCCTCCAGTGCCGGCCGCTGAGCTTCGACGCCGCCGCCGAGGAGATCTTCCCGCCGCTGCTGCACGGCGCCGCCGTGGTCCTCGACGGCGACCCGCTGCGGCAGACCTTCCGCGGGCTCACCCGGCAGGTGGTCGACACCGGGGCGACCTTCATCAGCGTCCCGACCGCCTTCTGGCACGGCTGGGTGCGCGAGGAGGACTGCCTGGTCCGGCTGGCCTCCGAGTCCTCGCTACGGCTCGTGGTGGTGGCGGGGGAACAGGCCTCCCGCCAGGCCCTGCTGACCTGGCGCAGGCACGTCGGCGAGCGGATCCGCTGGTGCAACGTCTACGGCCCGACCGAGGCGACCATCACCTCGACCGTCTTCGAGCCGGGGCCCGGCTGGGACCGGGCCCCGTCCCCGTCCGTGCCCATCGGCCGCCCCGTCGAGAACGTCCGCTGCCACGTCCTCGGCGACGACCTGGCCCCCGTGCCGGCGGGCACGGTCGGCGAACTGTACCTGGGCGGCGAGGGCCTGGCCCTCGGCTACCTCGGCGCGCCCGCGATGACGGCCGAGCGCTTCGTGGCGGACCCGTTCTCCGCGGCCCCGGGGCGGCGCCTGTACCGCACCGGGGACCTGGCCCGGCAGGACGCCGACGGCTGCCTCGAGTTCGTCGGCCGCCGGGACCACCAGGTGAAGGTCCGCGGCTACCGGGTCGAGCTGGGCGAGATCGAGGCGGTTGCCCGCGAGCACCCCGCCGTCCGGGCGTGCGCCGTGCTCCTGGACGGCGGCGACCGGGACGACCCGTCCCTGGCCCTGTACGCCGTCGTGGACGAGCGGCGCGGCCCGTCGGCCGGGGAGCTGCTCGGCCACCTGCGCGGGCGGCTGCCGTGGTACATGGTCCCCCGCGACGTCCGGTTCCTCGCCCGGATGCCGCTGACCCCCAACGGGAAGACCGACCGCACCGCCCTGCGGTCCCTGGCGGCGGACGCCGTGGCCGGCGCCCCGCACGTCGCTCCGCGCACCCCCGTCGAGGCGGCGCTGGCGGCCGTCTGGGCGGAGCTCCTCGACCGGCGGGACGTCAGCGTGGACGCCGACTTCTTCCAGCTGGGCGGCCACTCCCTGCTCGCCGCCGGCCTGATCTCCCGGATCCGCGCGGAGTTCGGCGTCAGCGTCCCGGTCCGCGTGCTGTTCGAGTCCCCCACCGTCGCCGGCCTCGCCGCGGCCGTGTCCCACGCCCTCGACACCCGGAGGCACCGATGACCGTCGACCTGTCGGATCCGCTCCTCTACCGGGACTCGGACCCGGAACCGGTGTGGGCGCGGCTGCGCGCCGAACACCCCGTGTACCGCAACGAGCGGGCCAACGGCGAGCACTTCTGGGCGGTGATGACCCACCGCCTCTGCACCGACGTGCTCACGGACCCCCGGGTGTTCAGCTCCGAGAACGGCATGCGGCTGGACTCCGACCCGAGGGTCCTGGCCGCGGCGGCCGGGAAGATGCTCAACGTCACCGACCCTCCCCGGCACGACAGGATCCGCAAGGTGATCAGCGCGGCCTTCACCCCCGCCATGGTCGACCGGCTGGAGGCCGGCATGCGCCGGACGGCCGCCCGGGCCGTCGAGGACGCCGTCGCCGAGGGCGGGTGCGAGTTCACCCGCGTCGCGCAGAAGCTGCCGGTCTCGGTCATCTGCGACCTGCTCGGAGTGCCCGAGGCCGACCGGGACTTCATGGTCGAGCGGACGCGCTTCGCCTGGAGCTCCACCGCGCTCGACGCGGCGGAGGAGGCGAGGAAGGTCCAGGCCCACACCGAGATCCTCTGCTACTTCCAGGAGTTGGCCGAGGAGCGGCGCGAGAAGCCGCAGGACGACCTGATGAGCGCCCTGGTGTGCGGCGAGATCGACGGGGTGCCGCTGACCGGGGAGGAGGTCTTCTACAACTGCGACGCCCTGGTCTCCGGCGGGAACGAGACCACCCGGCACGCCACCGTGGGCGGCCTGCTGGCGCTCGCCCGCGCCCCGGAGCAGTGGCGCAGGCTCCGGGAGGACCCGAGCCTGATGCCCTCCGCCGTCCAGGAGATCGTGCGCTACACCTCGCCGGTGATGCACGCCCTGCGCACCGCCACCCGGGACGTGGAACTCGGCGGCCGGCCCGTCCGCGCCGGCGACCACGTGGTGGCCTGGCTCCCGTCGGCCAACCGCGACGGGGAGGTCTTCGCCGACCCGGAGCGCTTCGACGTCGGGCGCTCCCCCAACCGCCACCTGGGCTTCGTCGTGGGCAACCACTACTGCATCGGCTCCGCCCTCGCCAGGCTCGAACTGACCGTGATGTTCCAGGAGATCACCCGGCGGGTCCGGACGGTGGAGGTCACCGGCCCGGTCCGCCGGCTGCGCTCCAACCTGCTCTGGGGGTTCGACTCGCTCCCGGTGGCCTTCCACCCGGACCGGGGGAGCCGGTGACCGGGCCCCGCACGGTGCCGCGGGACGGCCTGCTCCCCGACGCCCGGCGCACCGTGGAGCGCTACGAACGGGCGCACGGCATCCGCTTCCGCCACCTGCTGCGGTTCGACCCGCCCGCCCTGGCGTCCCTGCACGGCCCGGGCGAGCTGCCGGGGAGCGTGCGCGTCGCCTCCGCCGGGCGCCCCGAGGTGGTCGAGCGGATGGCCGTCGTCACGGAGGTCGCCAACCTCCCCGAGCAGCGGCAGGCGCACCGCCGCCGCTACCTGCGCGCCCTGCTCGACGTCTACGGCCTGCTGCCGGTACGGGTGGCGGACGCCGCGGCCGAGCCGGGGGCCGTCGTCCTCGCCCCGGAGCGCGAGGGGCGGATCCTGGCCGAACGGCTCGGCGTGCTGCCCCACCCCCGGGGCTGGACGCCGCAGGCCAAGCGGATGCCCGCGGCCGGCGGCCTGCTCGTCGGCCTCGACGACCGGCTCCCGGCCCGCAGCGACCGGCTGGTGATCGTCGACGGCGTGGTGGCCAGCGGGGTGACCCTCATGGCGGCGGTGCACCTGGCGGCCCGGCCGGGCGCCGTCGTCGACGTCTTCACCTGCCACGCGACCGCGGCGGGGGCACGCGCGCTGACCCGGTACGCGCGGCAGCGGGAGGTGTCGCTGACGCTCCACGTCGGCCATGTGTCGGGTGTCCTCGACGAGAGCTTCCACTCGGTGGATCCGGGCGACCGGGGGACGCTGCTCCTGGGCGACATCGGCGACACCATCAGCCCGGTCGCCCGGGAGGCCTGAGCGGCGTCCCGGAGGGCTCCGACGGGGTCCCGACCCGCCGGAGCCGCGGCCCCGACCCCGCCCCCCTTGGCGCGAACGGCCTTCCGGCGGCGGCGGATTGGTCGGGCCGGGCTTTCACATCGCGGGCGGCGGCCTGCCAGACTGGTACCGAGGGCGGGTCAGGGGCGGACGGCCACGGCGGCGAGGCAGGACGCCTCGACGTCGCTGACCGGCAGGCTGCCCGGCTCGGGGCGCCAGCGGGGAGTGGAGGTGATGCCGGGGTCGAGGATGTCCCAGCCGGTGAAGAACCGGGCGAACTCGTCGGCGGGGCGGGCGCGGACCGGGTTGCCGTTCTCGCGGTAGACCCGCTCGATGCGGGCCGCGTCCCGAGGGGCGTAGTCCGGGGTGAAGTGGCTGATCACCAGGGCGGATCCGCGGCTCGGCAGCGCGTTCCGGAGCGTCTCGGCGATCTCGTGGGCGCCCTCCGGGACGAAGTGGAGCAGGGCGACGAGGCTCAGGGCGACCGGCCGGGTGAAGTCGAGCACGCCGGTGGCGCGGACCGCCTCCAGGAGCGCGTCGGGCTCCCGCACGTCGGCCTGGACGTAGGCGGTGCGCCCCTCGGGGGTGCTGCGCAGGAGGGCCTGGGCGTGGGTGAGGACGATGGGGTCGTTGTCGGCGTAGACGACCCTGGCCCGCGGGTCGACGCCCTGGGCGATCTCGTGGAGGTTGGGCGAGGTCGGGATGCCGGTGCCGATGTCCAGGAACTGGGTGACGCCGCTGCGGGCGAGCGCCCGGGTGGCGCGGTGCATGAAGGCCCGGTTGGCCCGGGCCGCGGCGCGGGCCTGGGGGAAGACGGCGAGGGCGTGGCCGGCGGCCTCCCGGTCGGCCGGGAAGTTGGTCGTGCCGTCGAGGAAGTAGTCGTAGATCCGCGCCGAGTGCGGGCGGTGGATGGCGAGGTTGACCTCGGCGCCCGACGGAGTGGCGGTGTCGTCGTGCTGCTCTGCTGCCATGCGGTGTCCCCCTGCGTCGGCGTCGTGTGGTGCCCGCGGAACGGCGCGCCACGACCCCTGGCGCGGTGTGGCGCAACCCTGGCGCGGGCCACCGTTCACCATGCCCACGCCGACTCACGGGCAACCCTGGCGGGTGCGGTCGCCAACACGACTATTTTTGATCAGATATGACAGCCAATTAACCTGACGAGACGTCATAGCGCAGGTAATACAAACCTTTGTGTGATGGCCTTCACATCCGGCATTTCCGAACGATTGGATGTCCGTACGGAGGACGGCCGTTCTCCGTACGGCTCCACCGTTCCCGGCCCCCGGGTCGGCCGCACGTCGTCCGCGAGGCCGACGAGGAGGATCATTGTGACCAGTGACGACGAGCTGGCCGCCCTGCGCCCCGCTCATCAGCTGTCCTACGAGGCGTTCTGCGACAGCCACGAGGAGGCCTGGCGCGGAGTGGCCCGGGCCCGGCTGCACGACGAGGAGCTCGTCGAACGGGCGATCCGCAGCACCCGCCGGGAACTGGCGCGGGACTGGCTCGGCATCCTGAGCGGGCCCGACATCGAGGCCCACGCCTGGAGGGTCGCCAAGCGCTGCATCGCCGACCGGGAGCTGGGCGCCCGCCAGGCCCCGCCCGCGGAGGTCGTCCCGGCCTGGATCCTCGCCATCCGGCGCGCCCACGCCCTGGCCCGCATCAGCCTGGAGAACCTGGACAACGACCACGAGGAGCTCTACAAGGCGATCCAGCGCCTGCCGGAGCGCCAGTACGACATGATCGTGCTCCACTACATGCTCGACATCGACTACCGGACGATCGCCCGGTACCTCGACATCACCGAGACCAACGCCCGCACCGCCACCAGCCAGGGACTGGCCAAGCTCCGCCGCTTCCTCGGCAACGACACCACCACGGGGGACATGAAGTGACACGGGGACACGACCGCCGGGCAGCCGCCCCCCGGAACCGGCACCTCGGGTACGACGACGGACCCGACCGGCCGGCCAAGCTGCCCGACGGCGTGTCCGGTCCCGACCTGCGCCGCCTGGTACGCGCCCGCTCCCCGCTGGGCGCCGAGCACCTCCAGGCCCGCCACGAGCTCGACCTCGCCGCGACCCTGATCATCGCCCAGCCGGAGGCCGCCGAATCCCTCCAGGCCCTCACCAACAGCCGGCGCCGCATCCACCCGGGCGGCGCGCTCGTCCTGGCCGCCCTGCTCCACCTCGCCGGCCACGACGACGGCTGCCAGTTCTGGCTCCAGTTCGCCGCCGGTGCCGGCAGCACCACCGCCGCCAGCTGCCTGTCGTTCCTGCACGCCAGCCGCGGCGAGTTCCGCGACGCCGACCACTGGCGCAACGAGGCGGACCGGCTCGCCGACGACCCCGGCGGCGCGGCCGCGCCGGCCACCCCCTGGCCCGGCCGGCCGCTGCCGCCCGCCGTGTGGGCCGACACCCTCGCCGCCTGCCACGACGGCCTGACCCTGCGCCTGCCCCCGCGCGTGGCCGCCGTCGTCCACCAGCTGCCGGTCGCCGCCGACGACGAGGACCACGGCGAGGTCCCCCAGCCCTCCCCCACCCTCCTGGACGACCTCGCCCATGCCTCCGGCCACGCCGGGCGCCGCTGAGCCGCGCCGCCCCGCAGTCCCGCCCCCGTCCCCGCCCCCGTCCCGCGGGCGCCGCGCCGCGCCGCTCAGAGCGTGCGGCGCACGCCCGCCTGCCGCTCCAGGTTGCGCAGCTGCACCCCGAGGTCTCCCTCGACGGCGGTCCGGGCGGGGCCGCTGCGGCCGATCGGCAGGACCTCCTCGCTGCGCATGTCCTCCAGCATCAGGGCGAACGCCGCGTACATCGCGACGACCGCCACCACCAGGCCGAGCACCCCGGAGGTGCGGGTCAGCCACTCGGCGCCGGTGAGGCCGGACAGCGCGGTGGCCGCCCAGCGCGGCAGCGAGACGGCCAGCACGAGCCACAGCGCCCGCTTGGGCCTGGTCACCGCGGTCATCAGCGCCCCGAAGACCAGGAACGTCAGGTTGAGCACCCCGAGGGCCTTCAGCCCGTCGGCCGCGCCGGTGACCATCACCAGCCCGTAGGCCAGCCAGCTGCCGGCGAACACGCCCATCAGCGTCGCGGCGATCACGTCCCGGGCGCCGAAGGCCAGGATGCTCACCAGGAACTGGAGGGCGAAGGCGGGCAGCACGCACAGGGCGACGGCGGCCCTGGCCCCGGACCCGAGGACGCCGAGCTGGAGGCAGCCCGTCATCACCGAGGCGATCGCCACGGTGAAGAAGCCCAGCGGCATGGGCGAGGCGATGGGCCGCAGGTTGATCCGGGTCATCGCCCGGAGGTCCGGCTCGAACCGGCGGGCCGGAGGGGCCTGAGGCCCCTCGGCGGGAGTGGTGGTGGTCATCGGGTGGTTCGCCTTCCGCTGGGTGGTCGCGGCCCGACCGGGCCACCCGAGGAAACCTAGGCAGCGCGCCGCGCGCGGCGTACACCCCAGCGCATGACCGGTGGTCCGGCAGCGCACACCGCGCCCGGCCGCGCGGCCGGCCGTCGGACCCGGCGATCTAAGATGCCTGAACCACTGGTACGGGCCCAAACCTCCGCACCGGTGGCCCAGGCCGTGTCCGATGCGGTGACGCCGAGACGAGGGAGCACCCGTGCCCAGCCAGCGGTCCATCAACGAGGCGGAGCGGCTCGTCCAGGCGAAGCTCGGCGGCATCGCGATCCGTCGGGAGCGGATGGCCGCGGTGGCCAACATCTACCGGGCCGCCTCCGCCGTCCGCCAGCACCTGGAGAACTCGGTGCTGCGCGGCTCGGACCTGACCTGGACGGCCTTCGTGGTGCTCTGGGTGGTGTGGGTCTGGGGCGAGTCCGAGACCCGGCACGTGGCCGAGGAGGCCGGGATCTCCAAGGGCACGCTGACCGGGGTGTCCCGCACCCTGGAATCGCGCGGCCTGCTGCGGCGCGCCGACCACCCCACCGACGGACGGCTGGTGCTGCTCGCGCTCACCGAGGAGGGCGAGGCCTTCATGCGCGAGGTGTTCCCCGCGTTCAACGAGGAGGAGTCCTTCGTCACCGGGCGGCTGAGCGACGCGGAGTGCGTCACCCTCGCCGACGGGCTGCGGCGCGTGGTGCTCCAGGTCGAGGAGGCGGGCGAGGAGCGGCGCCGCTCGCTGCTGAACGGTGCGGAGCCGGCCCCGCGCCGCAGCGGCCGGCGCGCCCGCGGCTGAGGTCACCGCGCGGCCCGCACCAGGGCGTCGAAGAGGCGCTGCTGGGCCGGGTCCTCGTGGGCGGTGTCCTCGGGGTGCCACTGCACGGCGGCGAACCAGCCGTCGTGCCCGGGGAGTTCGACGGCCTCGACGGTCCCGTCGGCGGCCCGGGCGGTGACGGCCAGGCCCCGCCCGAGCCGGTCCACCCGCTGGTGGTGGTAGCAGGACGCCTCGACCCGCCCGGCGCCGGTGGTCCGGGCCAGGGCGGAGCCGGCCGCGAGCGGGACGGCGTGCCGCAGGTGGCGGTGGTCGCGGCCGGGGCCGCCCATGTCCTGGTGCAGGGTGCCGCCCAGCACCGTGTTGACCACCTGGAGCCCGCGGCAGACGGCGAGCAGCGGCAGCTTGCGCGCCAGGGCCCGCCGGGCGAGCTCCAGGTCGAACGCGTCCTGCTCCTCGTCCACGTCGTAGACGGCCTCGTGGGCGTCGGCCGCCCCGTAGCGGTGCGGCGCGAGGTCGCCGCCGCCGGGCAGCAGCAGCGCGTCGAAGCGGGAGAGCCGCGCGGCGGTCTCGGCCGGGTCGGCCGTGCCGCCGGGGGCGTGCGGGTGCAGGGCGACGGGCTCGCCGCCCGCCCGCCAGAGCGCCTCGACCAGCGCGCGGGCGTTCACCTCGGCGGCGTACCGCAGCGCCGAGGTGGTGGCCGCGAAGCGGGCCGGGACGGCGACGAGCGGACGGTGGGTCACAGGTGGATCCAGGTGGTCTTGAGCTCGGTGTACTTCTCCAGGGCGTGGACGGACTTGTCGCGGCCGTTGCCGGACTGCTTCATGCCGCCGAAGGGCACCGTGAGGTCGCCCTCCTCGTAGCAGTTGACCCAGACCGTGCCGGCCCGCAGGGCGCGGGAGACGGTGTGGGCGGTGGACAGGTCGGAGGTCCACAGGCCCGCCGCGAGGCCGTACTCGGTGGCGTTGGCGAGGGTGACGGCCTCGTCGAGGTCGTCGAAGGCGAGGACGGCGAGGACCGGACCGAAGACCTCCTCGCGGGCCAGCCGGCTGTCCGGGGCGACGCGGTCGAAGACCGTCGGTTCGAGGTAGCAGCCGCCGGTGTCGGCCAGGGTGCGCCCGCCGCCGGTGCGCAGCCGGGCGCCGTCGTCGACGGCGGCGCGGACGTGGCCGAGCACCCGTTCGAGGTGCCGTTCGCCGACCAGGGCGCCCATCTCGGTGGCGGGGTCGAGCGGGTCGCCGACCCGCAGGGCGCGGGCGCGGGCCACGACGGCCTCGGTGACCCGTTCGGCGACGGAGCGGTGCACCAGCAGCCGGGAGGGCGCGGTGCACATCTCGCCCTGGTTGAAGAAGATGCCCCAGGCGGCGGTGGCCGCGGCCCGCTCCAGGTCGGGGGCGTCGGGCAGGACGATGTTGGGCGACTTGCCGCCCAGCTCCAGCCAGACCCGCTTGAGGTTGGAGTCGGCGGCGTAGCGCAGGAAGTGGCGGCCGACGGCGGTGGAGCCGGTGAAGGCGAGGACGTCCACGCCGGGGTGGAGTCCGAGGGCCCGGCCGGCCACCGGTCCGTCGCCGGCCACGACGTTGAGCACGCCCGGCGGCAGCCCGGCCGCCAGGGCGATCCGCCCGAGCAGCAGGGCGGACAGCGGCGAGTTCTCCGAGGGCTTGAGGACGACGGTGCAGCCGGCGGCCAGCGCCGGGGCGACTTTCCAACCGGCCAGGGTGAGCGGGAAGTTCCAGGGGACGACGGCGCCGACGACCCCGGCGGGCTCCCGGGTGACGAGGGCGAGGGCGTCGGGCGCGGTGTGCGGTGACTCGTCGGTGAGCTTGTCGGCCAGCCCGCCGTACCAGCGGAAGGTGTTGACGACGGCCCGCAGTTCGATGTCGTGGGCGTCGGTGACCGGCTTGCCCGTCTCCAGGCTGACGGTGAGCGCCAGTTCGGCCCGCCGCTCCTCCAGCAGGTCGGCGAGGCGCAGCAGGACCCGCCCGCGCTCGGCCGGGGACAGCCGCGGCCAGGGGCCGTGGTCGAAGGCGCGGCGGGCGGCGGCGACGGCCGCGTCGACCTCGGCCGGGCCGGCGTCGGCGGCCTCGGCGAGCACCGTGCCGTCCCGGGGGGAGACCACGGGGAAGGAGCCGCCGCCGCCTTCGTCGGCGCCGTCGATGAGGTGGGTGACGGCTGGTTCGAGGGCCTCGGCCCGGCGGA
The DNA here is from genome assembly GCF_044391605.1 of Kitasatospora sp. NPDC018619. Taxonomy (NCBI): domain Bacteria; kingdom Bacillati; phylum Actinomycetota; class Actinomycetes; order Kitasatosporales; family Streptomycetaceae; genus Kitasatospora; species Kitasatospora sp. NPDC018619. The sequence continues at coordinate 37,924 of NZ_JBISAI010000002.1, read as the reverse complement.
GCCAGTCGTCGTGGGTGGCGGGGGTCATTGCGGTCCTCCAGACCACGGGGGCGGGCGGGGGGCGGCGCGGGCCCGGGGCCGGGCGCGCGCCCGGGGCGCGTCAGCCGGTGCGCCGGCGCCGGATGCGCTGGTTGGCGACGCCGAGCGCCATGACGGCCGGCACCGAGAGCACGAGCCACCAGGCGGTGCCCGCCTCGCCGCCGATCAGGGTGGTGAAGTTGGCCAGGATCAGCCAGACGGCGCCGGCGATGCCGAACGCGCCCAGCACGGGGGCGACCACGGTGTTCCACACCCGGGTGTCCAGCCGCCGGCGGCGGAAGAACACCACGACCGACACCGAGGTCAGCAGGTAGAGCAGCATCATCGCCAGGACGGCGAGCCCGCTGAACCAGGAGAACAGGGTGAGCACCGGGTCCGTGCCGGCCACTGCGAAGGGCGCGACCAGCAGGACGGCGACGGCGCTCTGCACCCGGCCGGCGGCCGCCGGGGCGTGCCGGCGGTTCAGCCGGCACAGCCGCGCGGGCACTTGGCGGTCGCGGCCGAGGCAGAACAGGTACCGGCTGGCGGAGTTGTGGAAGGTGAGGATGCCGGCGAACAGCGAGGTGGCCAGCAGGACGGGCAGGACGCCGCCGATCCAGCCGCCGAACAGCTCGGTGACCGGGGCGAAGACGAAGCCGGCCGAGTCCCCGGCGGCCAGCGCCGCCCGGGCGTCCCCCGGTGCCCTGGAGGCGCCGTGGGCCGAGATCAGCGTCCAGGTGGTGAGGGCGAAGAAGCCGGTGACCACGGTCACCGAGAGGTACGTCGCCCGCGGGACGGTCTTCCGGGGCTCCCTGGCCTCCTCACCGTAGATGGCGGTGGCCTCGAAGCCGAACATCGAGGCCAGCGCGAACATCACGGCGACGCCCGGGGCGCCCTGGAGGGCGGCCGACGGGGAGAAGCCGGCCGCCGCTCCGAGGCCCTCCGGCCCGCCGCCCTTCGCCAGGGTGACCAGCGCGAAGAGCAGCAGGACGGAGAACTCGGCGAGCACGAACGCGGCCAGCACCCGGGCGCCCATCTCGATGCCGAGGGCGCCGAGGGCCTGCACCACGGCCATGGTCGCCAGCGTGTAGGCCCACCAGGGGAGGTGGAGCGGGGTGTGGCCGGCGACGAGCCCGCTGACGATCGAGCCGTACAGGCCGTACATCGCCGCCTGGATGACGCAGTAGGCGAACAGGGCGACGCTCGCGCTGCCGGCGCCCGCGGCCCGGCCGAGGCCGGCGCCGATGTAGGTGTAGAAGGCGCCGGCGTCGACCACGTGCCGGCCCATGGCGATGAACCCGACGGAGAAGAGCAGGATCACCGCACCGGCCACCACGTACGCGGCGGGGGTGCCGGAGCCGTTGCCGAGGGCGACGGAGATCGGGGCGGCGCCGGCGATGCCCGTCAGCGGGGCCTGGCCTGACAGGACGAAGAAGAGGATGCCCAGGACGCCCAGGGCGTCGGGTTTGAGCGTGGTCGCGGTGGGGGCGTCCCGCTCGGTCCGCTCGGAGGACGTCGTCCGACTGTCCACACGGATCACCTGCCAGTTCGGGGTGGGGGAGGTCGTTTAGGGTCAAACGAGTTGCCTCATCGTGGGCCGCGGCCATCCGTTTGACAAGGGGTCGGGAGGCGGGAGCCCCCGGTCGCCGGCGGCCGACCGTCGGTCAGTGGCCGTCCGTACGCGACCGCCCGTCAGTGGCCGTCCGTCAGCGGCCGTCCGGCTCCTCGGCCCGCCCGGCCAGCAGGCCCCTGAGCTCCGCCAGCGCCTCCTCGGTGACGGAGCGCTCGCCGAACACCAGCTGGTGCAGCACCAGGCCCTCCAGCGCGGCGAAGACCAGCCGGGCCATGCCGTGGCTCACCGGGCCGGGCAGGATCCGGCGCAGCTCCTCGCGGCTCGCCTCGAAGTACTCCTCGTAGAGGCCGCGCAGGTGCGGCAGCAGTTCGGGCCGGCGGCGGGCCTCCAGCAGCAGCTCGTACTGGAAGGCCTGCACCTCGGGGCCCGCGTCGACCATCTCCGCGAGTCCGGCGCCGAAGTCCGCCGCCGAACCGGTGCCCACGCCGAGCGCGCTGACGCTCAGCGAGGAGCGGATGGCGTGGGTCAGCGCCTCCTCGATCAGGGCGTCCCGCGAGCCGAAGTAGTGCACGACGAGCCCGTGGGTGACCCCGGCCTCCTGGGCCACGGCCCGGTAGGTGAGCTTGCGCAGCCCGCCCCGGGCCACCACGCGCACGGCGGCGTCCAGCAGGGCCGTGCGTCCCGTCCCGTAGTTCGTCACGCGCTTGCGGGGGCCGCGCTCGACGGTTGGCCTGGCGGGATCGGTCATGTGATCGACCCTACCGGGGCGGACCGCTCACCGCTTCGGCGGCCTGATCCCGCGGAACTCCCAGTCCCCGCCGAGGGCGGTGGACAGCACCTCCTCCGACTCGGTGGGCTGGGCGCCCACGTCGGCGCGGATCGCGGTCGGCCCGGCCACGACGCGGTTGGCGAGCCGGCCCAGGCCCTCCACCTCGACCTCGACGAGGTCTCCGGGCGCCACCGGCCGGGAGTTGGCCGGGGTGCCGGAGAGCAGCACGTCGCCGGGGTACAGGGTGATGGTGCGGGCGATGTCGGCGACGAGGTAGTGCATGTCCCAGGTCATCTCGTCGGTGGAGCCGTCCTGGACGACCTCGCCGTTGACGTACGTCCGCAGCCGCTTGCCGTGGAAGTCCCAGTCGGTGACCAGCCCCGGGCCGAGCGGGCACAGGGTGTCGGAGCCCTTGACCCGGAGCATGGAGCCGGCGTCGGTGTCCCGGAAGTCGTGCAGGCCGTAGTCGTTGGCCACGGTGTACCCGGCGATGTACTCCCCCGCCTCGGACGGGGGGACGTTGCGGGCGGTCCGGCCGATCACGACGGCCACCTCGCCCTCGTAGTTGAGCCACTTGCAGCCCTCGGGCCGGACGACCGCGCCGTTGTGGGAGTTGAGCGCCGAGGTCGGCTTGTGGAAGTAGGTGGGGGTGTCGGGCAGGGCGATCCGGAACTCCTCCACCCGGCTGCGGTGGTTGAGGTGGACGGCGATCACCTTCGAGGGGACGACGGGCGGCAGGTGGTGGGCGTCCTCGGCGGCGACGCGCCGGCCGTCGCCGGCGACCAGTTCCGCGCCGTCGCGCACGGTCTGGACGGCGGCGCCGTCGAGGAGGATGCGGCGGTACTCGGGCATGGCGGGGCCTTCCTGGACGGGGCGGTGGGGTCCTTGACGGGCTGGGGGCCTGGACGGCCTGGGGTTCCGGACGGGCCGCGGAGGGTGCTAGACGTGGCGGGGGCCGCCCGGGGCTGGCCGGCCGGCCCCCGTCCAGCCGTGCTCCGGGCGGTCGAACCAGAGGTGCGCCTGGCCGGTGCCGATCGCGTTCTCGTACTCGCCGTACTGGCGGGCGGTCGCGGTGCAGTCCCGCTCGCCGAGGGCGCCGGCCATCATCAGGTAGTGGGCGAACCCGGCCTCCGGCCGGAACCGCCGGAACTCGTCCATGGTGTCGAGCACCCGGTCGTGGCGGCCCTCCTTGAACCAGGCGATCCGCTCCCGGTCGGCCGCGCGCGCCTCGGGGGTGAAGATGTGCGCCGGGTCGCCGGACTCGTGGTCGCGCAGCTCGCGCAGCGGCCAGAAGGTGTGGGACAGGGCGCCGGAGGCGATCAGCAGCACCCGGCGCCCCGGGGTGGCGGCGACGCCGTCGGCCAGGGCGCGGCCCAGCCGCAGGTGGTCCTCCGCGTCACCGGTCTGGCAGACGCCGACGGTCACCCAGCGCTTGTCCGGCAGGCCCTCGCCGAGGAACTTCCACAGGTTGACCGTGGCGTAGTAGATCGGCAGGTACGGGTCGTCGATCGGGGTGATCCAGGTGCCGTGCCGGCCGGCGAACGAGGCGACGTTGCCGGCGAGTTCGGGATCCCCGGGGAAGTCGTACGGCATCCGGCACATGCCGCGCGGCAGCTCCTCGGAGGTGAACAGCCCGGCCCGGCGCTGCTGGGCGGTGACCACGAACTCCACGGTGGTCGCCCAGTGGGAGTCCAGGACGACGACGGTGTCGTAGTCCGCGCGCTCGAAGACCTCCGCGCGCAGCTGCCGCAGGCCGGTGACGAGGGTGGTCTCCCGGCCCTCGTTCAGCCGCCGCCTGGTCTCCTCGGGCAGCACGATGGTGGGGACGTGGGCGAGCAGCCCGGCCCCGACGATCTCACCCACGGCCGTTCCACCCCCTCGGCGAGGTGACGGTGTTCTTCAGGTCGCAGTAGAAGTCGAAGCTCCAGGTGCCGCCCTCGCGGCCGACGCCCGAGTGGCGGGAGCCGCCGAACGGCGCCCGGAGGTCGCGCACGAAGAAGCAGTTGACCCAGACGGTGCCCGCGACCAGCCGCCCGGTGACGCGCCGGGCGCGCTCCCGGTCGCCGGTGGCGACGGTGGCCGCCAGGCCGAAGCGGGTGTCGTTGGCCAGCCGGACGGCCTCGTCCTCGTCGCGGAAGGTCTGGAGGGTCAGCACGGGCCCGAAGACCTCCTCCTGGACGATCTCCGCGTCCCGGGCGACGCCGGTGAGCAGGGTGGGCGCGTAGTACGGACCGTCCTCCCGGCGGTGGCCGCCGACCACGGCGCGGGCGCCGGCCTTGAGCGCCCGCTGCACGAAGCCGTCGATCCTCTCCAGCTGGCGGGGGTGGACGGTGGGGCCGATGTCCGTCGCCTCGTCCCGCGGGTCGCCCTGCACCAGGCGGGCGGCCCGCTCGACGAAGCGGCGGGTGAACTCCTCGGCGACGCCCTCCTCCACCAGCAGGCGGGTGGCGGCCAGGCAGACCTGCCCGGCGTTGTCGTACTGCTCCACGGCGAGCTCGACGGCGAGGTCCAGGTCGGCGTCGGCGAAGACGAGCAGCGGGGACTTGCCGCCCAGTTCGAGGCTGAGCGGGGTGAGGTGGGCGGCGGCCGAGGCGGCGATGCGCCGGGCGGTCGGCACGGACCCGGTGAAGCTGATCCGGCGCACGTCGGGGTGCCCGGTGAGGGTGTCGCCGATCTCGGAGCCGTACCCCTGCACGACGTTGAGGACCCCGGCCGGCAGCCCGGCCTCGGCGGCGACGTCCGCGAGCAGTGAGGCCGTCAGCGGCGACCACTCGGCGGGCTTGAGGACGACGCTGTTGCCGGCCGCCAGGGCCGGGGCGACCTTCCAGGTGGCCAGCATCAGCGGTGCGTTCCACGGGGTGATCAGCACGCAGGGGCCGGCCGGGTCCCAGCTGACGTGGTTGGTGTGGCCGCGGGTGTCGAAGTCCTCGTGGCCGAGGCCCAGCGACCAGTCGGCGAAGAAGCGGAAGTTGTGGGCGACCCTCGGCATCACCCCGCGCCGGTGCGAGCGCAGCAGGGCCCCGTTGTCGGCCGTCTCGACGGCGGCCAGCTCCTCCAGCCGGCGCTCCACGCCGTCGGCGATCGCGTGCAGGACGCGGGCGCGCTCCTCGCGCGGGGTGGCCGCCCAGCCGGGGAAGGCCGCCCCGGCGGCGGCGACCGCGGCGGCGGCCTCCGCCGCAGTGCCCCGGGCGATCTCGCCGAGGACTGCGCCGTCGATCGGCGAGACGTCGGTGAAGGTGTCGGCGGAGGCGACGCGTTCGCCGCCGATCCAGTGCCGGGTGTCGACGGCGACCCCGGCGGCGGTGGTGGTGGGTGCGCTCATGTCCTCAAGGCTCCTCGTGACGGCTGCGGGGCGGGTTCACTCGGCACCGGAGGTGTTCGACTCCAGCAGCCGGCCGCCGTCCCAGACCACGCCGACCTGCCGGTAGTAGGCGGCGATCGGCTCGCGCACCTCCAGCCGGGCCAGTTCCTCGGTGGGCGCCTCGAACAGCTCCAGTTCGGCCTCGCCGACCCAGGGCTGCCCGGCCTCGAAGGCGGCGGCGCCGGACTCGACCAGCTCGTCCAGGGCGAGGCCCCTGCCCTTCTCGATGGACGGCAGCCAGCGGTGGTGGGCCATCGGGTGGCCGTTGACGAAGCCGTTGCCGACGGACGGCTCGCGCAGCGTGACGACGGCCTGGGCCAGGCGCCGGTCCGCGGCCGCGAGGGTCGCGCCGAACCGGGCGCCGGCCTCGATCCGCGGGGCCGGCCCGTACGGGTGCGGCCGGGTCTGGTGGATGGAGCCGAGCTTCTTCGGATAGCCCTGGTGCAGCCCGCGGGCGACGGCGAAGTCCTTGTCGACCCAGATGTGGACGCAGCGGCTGTACGTCCGCCCCCGGTACGAGCAGCGGACTACGGCGAACGCCTCCTTGTACTGGGCGCGCACCGGGTCGAGCAGCTCCTGCCCGGAGGCGGAGCAGGACTGCCAGTCGGCCCAGATCAGCGCGACGGCGCCCGGGTCCTCCTCGGCGGGTTGCAGCGGCTCGGGCAGCAGTTCGCGCACCCGGGCCGGGTCGGTGCGGTACTCGACGGTGAGCAGGTCGCCGGAGTAGCGCCACGGCGGCGAGGGGATCAGCGAGGAGGCGCCGGTCGCCGTCTTGGGGTGGAAGTATCCACGGACACTGGCCACTTGGGGAGATCCTTACGGGGTGGGGGCGGGGTGCGGGAGGGCGGGCTGCCGGAGCAGTTCGGCGCGGTGGCGGACGGCGGCGGCCGCGGCGCGCCGGCCGCCGAGGGCGACGACGCCGACCAGCCGGCCGGCCCGGTGGTAGCCGACCAGCACGTCCCCGCCGAGGTCGCCGTCCAGGACGCGCACGTCCTCCCGGCCGAGGGCGGGGGCGCCGAAGGACTGCAGGCGGAAGTCGTGCTGGTCGCTCCAGAAGGCCGGCAGCGGCGCGAACGGCGCGAGGCCGTGGTCGGCGCCGGCGAGGTGGGCGGCGAGCACCCGGGCGGCGTGCCGGGCGCTGTCGGAGGGGATGGACCAGTGCTCGACGCGGCGTGGGACGCCGTCGTAGCGGGCGTTGGGGAAGCGGGCCACGTCCCCGACGGCGACCACGTCCGGGCGCCCGCCGGCCCGCAGGTGCCCGTCGGTGCGCACGCCGTCGGAGAGGTCCAGGCCGTTGCCGTCGAGCCACTCGGTGTTGGCCACCGAGCCGACCGACTCCACCACCACGTCCGCGGGCAGCACCCGGCCGTCCGCCAGGACGACCCCGGTGACCTCCGGCCCGCCCTCGAAACCGGTCACCCCGGTGCCGAGGGCGAAGCGCACGCCCCACCGCCGGTGGCGTTCGAGCAGGGCCCCGGCCAGCAGCTCACCGAGCGGGCCGACCATGGGCAGCGGCATCGGGTCGACCACGGTGACCTCGGCGGCACCGAGGGCCACCGCGGTGGCGGCCACCTCGCAGCCGATGAAGCCGGCGCCCACCACGACCACCCGTGCGCCCGGCACGGTCAGCGCCGCGCGCAGCCCCCGGGCGTCGGACTGCGTCCTGAGGGTGTGCCGTCCGGCCCGCGGGCCCGGGCAGTCGAGCCGCCGGGGCCGCATGCCGGTGGCGACCACGAGGGCGCGGTAGGGCAGCAGCTCGCCGCCGTCGAGCTCGACGGTCCGGGCGTCGAGGTCGGCCCGGCGGACGGCGGTGCCCAGGCGCCACCGGGCGTCGGAGAGGACGGCCCGGGGCCGGAGGGCGAGCGAGTCGAAGGACGCCGTGCCGGCCAGGGCCTCCTTGGACAGCGGGGGCCGGTTGTACGGCATGTGGGGCTCGTCCCCGACGAGGGTGATCGGCCCGTCCCAGCCGGCGGCGCGCAGCTGCTCGGCGGTGCGCAGGCCGGCCATCGAGGCACCGGCCACCACGACGGGTGCGGTCACGGCTCAGTCCTCGATCCGGATGGCCTGGAGCGGGCAGACGTCGGCGGCCTCCTCGACGTCGGCGCGCAGGCCCTCGTCGGGGCGGGCGACGTACGCGAGGTGTCCGTCGTCGTCGAGGCGGAAGACGTCGGGGGCGGCGAAGACGCACTGGCCGTGGTCCTGGCACTTGGTCATGTCGACGACGACCTTCATGGCCGGTCCTCCTGGTGGTGGGGGAGCGTCGCGGAAAGGGCGGGGAGGGAGGCGGGGCGGGCCCGCGGGAGCCGGATCACGGCCGGGGCGGCGGGGCGCCGCGGACGGGCGGGGGCCCGCCACGGAAGGCGGTGGACAGCGGCCCGCCAAAACGTTTGATGCCAAATAACATAGGAAGCGGCGGGCCTCTGGTCAAGAGCTATCCGGATGGATAGGTTTCTGGGGCGGACCCCTTGCGGAAGAGCGACCGGCGTCCCTAGCGTGTGCCACCGGCGAGCGAGCGGCGTCCCGCCCCACCGCGCGGTCCGACGCCACCGCGCCGCCCCCTCCCCTCCCCCACTCCGCCACTGCCGTGCGCCCTGGCCCTCCCGACGCCGCGAGCGGCGGGCGGGCGCCCCACTTCCCCCAGAGGAGACACCGGTGAGCGCATCCGACATCCCGGCCGTCCGCCAGCACATGGAGCGGCTGGCCGCCCAGGGCATCGACGTGGTCCGGGTGAGCTATCCCGACCTCATCGGCACCGAACGGGCCCGGGACGTCCTGCTGGACCACCTGCCCTCGGCCTGCGACCACGGCCTCGCCTTCTGCCGCGCCGTCTACCACACCACCCCCCGGGGCGGCGTCGTCCCCGTCCGCGGGGGCCTGGACGCCGGCCTTCCCGACATCTGCGTGCGCCCCGACCTCGACACCCTGACCGCCCTGCCCTGGGAGCCCGGAGTCGCCGGCTGCCTCGGCGACGTCACCGACCCGCTCACCGGGCGCCCCGCCCCGGAATCCCCCCGCGACCTGCTGCGCACGGTCGTCGAGCGGTGCCGGGAGAACGGCCTGCACCCGGTCGTGGGGCCGGAGTTGGAGTACTTCCTGTGCGACGCGGCACCCGGCGCCCCGCAGGGCTGGCGCCGCTACAGCGAGGCCGCGGGCGTGGTCTACACCGCCGGCCTGCGCGCGGACGGCGACAACCACCTGCTGCGCACCCTGCGCCTGCTGCGCGACCTCGGCATCGGCGTCACCAACGGCAACCACGAGTTCGACGGCTCCCAGTTCGAGATCAACCTGACCCACTCCGCGGCCACGGACGCCGCCGACCGCGCCTTTCGCTTCAAGTCCGCGGTCAAGGAACTCGCCCGCGCCGAGGGCCGGTTGGCGACCTTCATGGCCAAGCCCTTCCAGGGCTCCGGCGGGTCCGGCTTCCACCTCCACCTGTCCTGCGCGGACGGCGGGGGCGGCAACGCCTTCGCCGACCCGGCCGCACCGTACGGGCTGAGCGCGACCGCCCGGCACGCCGTGGCCGGGGTGCTCGCCCACGCCCCGGCCCTCGCCGCGCTGGCCAACCCGACCGTCAACTCCTACAAGCGCTTCGGCCCCGACACCCTCGCCCCCTGGCTGGTCGACTGGGGCCTGGACAACCGCAGTGCCATGGTCCGCATCCCGCCGGAGCGCGGCTCCGGCAGCCGCTTCGAACTGCGGCTCGGGGACGCGAGCGCCAACCCCTACCTGCTGATCGCGGGCACCGTGGCCGCGGCGCTGCTGGGCGTGCTGGCCGGCGAGGAGCCCCCCGCCCCGCTGGAGGGCTACGGCTACGACCCCGCCAGGTCGGCCGTCCTGCCGATGTCCCTGCCCGAGGCGCTCGACGCGCTGGAGGCGGACGCCGCCCTGACCGCGGTCCTCGGCCGGGACTTCGTCGAGGCCTACCTCACGTACAAGCGCGACGAGGTCGACCGCTTCCGACGGCACGTCACCGACTGGGAGTTCACCGAGTACGCGTACCACCTGTGAGACCGAGGAGACCCACCATGACCGCCGTGCCCGCCACCCCGTCCGCCTCCGGTGCGACCGCCTGCGGTGCCTTCGACGAACCGCTGCCCCTCGACCGGGTGAACCTGGCCGATCTCGACAACTTCACCGACGGGGTCACCCCGTGGCGCATGTTCCACACCCTCCGCCACCAGGACCCGGTGCACTGGCAGCCGGAGGACGCGCCCAACTCCGGCTTCTGGGCGGTCACCCGGCACGCCGACATCGCCCGCGTCGACCGGGACGCCGAGACCTTCACCTCGACCCGCTTCGTGAACCTGGAGGAGGTCGACGACGACCAGATCGAGAAGCGCGCCTCCGTCCTGGAGCTGGACGGCGTCCGCCACCGGGCCCTGCGCAGCATCCTCCAGCGCCAGTTCGGCGCCGGCGTGATCAACAGCTACGCCGACTTCCTGCGCGGCCTGACCGCCACCACGCTGGACGCCGCCCTGGCCAAGGGCCGCTTCGACTTCGTCGAGGAGGTCTCCGCCGACTTCCCGATCAACGTCCTCGCCCGCCTCCTGGACGTGCCCCCGGAGGACAACCAGCAGCTGATCGACTGGGGCAACCGGATCATCGGCAACACCGACCCGGACTACGCCGACGTCCTGCTGCACAGCGAGGAGAGCGAGAAGTACCGCGACCTCCCCTTCCGTTCGCCCGCCTCGCTGGAGGTCTTCGCGTACGGCCGCGAGCTCGCCCGGCAGCGGCGCGGCGGCACCGGCACCGACCTGGTCTCCCGGCTGGTCAACGAGACCCCCCGGGACGGCGTGCCGCTCTCGCCGCAGGACTTCGACAACTACTTCCTGCTGCTGGTCGTCGCCGGCAACGAGACCACCCGGCACACCATCAGCCACTCCATGCTGGCCCTCCTCCAGCACCCCGAGCAGCTCGCCCGGCTCCAGGAGGACCCGTCCCTCATCCCCACCGCGGTGGAGGAGTTCCTGCGCTGGGCCTCCCCCGTCTACCACTTCCGCCGCACGGCCACCCGGGACGTCGAGCTCGGCGGCAGGCGGATCAGGGAGGGCGAGAAGGTCGTGATGTGGTTCGCCTCCGGCAACCGTGACGAGGAGGTCTTCGGCAACCCCTATGACTTCGACGTGACCCGCCGGGACAACGACCACGTCACCTTCGGCAAGGGCAGCCCCCACCTGTGCCTGGGCAACCTGCTGGCGCGCACCGAGATCCGCATCATGTTCGAGGAGCTGATCCCGCGCCTGGCGGACGCCCGGCTCGCCGGGGACGTCCCCCGGGTGCGCTCCAACTTCGTCAACGGCATCAAGAAGCTCCCCGTCGAGGTCACCCTCGCCTGAACTCCCGCCCCGGCACGGCGCTCAGGAGGCTCCGCGGCTCCCCGCGCACAGGGCGTGGTCGATCAGGGCGCTCGCCGCGTCCTCCTGGGCCCTGATGTGGTCCCAGGTGTCGCCGCGGGCCTCGGACATGGAGACGACGGCGCTGCGCCGCCCGTCCCCGGTGACCCCGTTGAGGGTGACGAAGCCGCCGTCCCCGCCCTCGTGGCCCCAGTAGACGCCCCCGCAGGACAGCCCGCGGCTGACCAGGCCGAGCCCGTACGCGCCGCCGTGCCACAGCTCCGCCGTCCGCTCGTCCACCGCCACCGTCCGCCGCATCTCGGCCAGTTGGCGCTCCGGCAGCAGCCGGCCCGCGAGCAGGGCACGGAGCAGGAGGTTCTCCTCCCGGGTGGTGGTGACCCAGGAGAACCCGGGGTCCATCGGCACCTGTTCGGTGACGTCCACCCGGCCGTCGGGGGCGGGGAAGAGCTGGTAGGCCCGGGCGTGCGGTGCGGGCAGGGCGGGCGAGGTGCCGGTCGGCCGCGTCCGGTCCAGGCCCAGCGGGCGCAGGACGCGGTCCTCGACCTCCCGCTCGGCGGGGTGGCCGGTGGCCCGCTCGATGATCATGTCGAGCAGGAGGTACCCGGTGTTGGAGTAGCGCCAGCCCGCACCGCCGGGGTCGGGCCGGTCCGCCTCGGAGGGGAACGCCGCACCGGCCACCAGGTCCTCCCGGCGGTGGACCCGGTACCGCTCCCGCTCGTACCCGTCCTTCGTGTCGTACCCGGGCAGGTCGTCCACGATGCCGCTGGTGTGCTGGAGCAGCTGGCGCACGGTGATCCCGCGGCCGGCCCCGCCCCTGGCCCGCACCACCTCCGGCAGCCGGCGGTCGAGCGTGTCGTCCAGCGACAGCCTTCCCTCGGCCTCCAGTTGGAGGACGACGGTCGCGACCATCGTCTTGGCCGTGCTGGCCATCCGGAAGTAGCCGTCCGGTGGGACGGGCCGGCCGGTGGCCACGTCGGCGGCGCCGCTGGTGGCGACCGTCTGCCGACCGTCCGGCCCGATCACCCGGGCCTGCACCCCGGCGACGCCGAGCGCGTGGATCGCCCGGGTGTCCCGGCGCAGCTGCTCCGCGACGGACGGGGCGGCGGGCCGGACGACGGCGGTGGCCGCGGCGGCCGTGGTGGCGGTGTCGGCGCAGAGCAGCACGACGGCACCGGCCGCCACCACGAGGCGTCTGCGCAGGATCGAACGCACGATCGGAGTCATGGGCGCCACGCTAGGGCGTGACCGGATCCGACCGCCAACGCCGGTATCCCAGGGGCCTGTCGGGGGATTCCCCCAGGGGGCCTGCCGGGATCTCCCCGAGGCGACCGCGGGTGGGATCAGGGGCGCGGCCGCACCCGGCCCGCAGGCGCCGTGTCCCGCTGCGCCGCTCCCTCGGCCGCAGCCCCGGCGGCGGCCCCGCCCAGAGCCGCCAGCCGCCGCAGGCTGGACCGGCGCTGGAGCGCGCCGAGGCCGACGACCGCCGCCCCGAGGCCGAGCCAGCCGACCGGCCCGGCCGCCATCACCGCCCCGGTCAGCAGCAGCGGCCCGACCGACTTCTGCACCGACTGGGACATCCCGGCCACGCCCAGATAGGAGGCCCGCGCGCCCGGCGGCGCCAGCACCACCGCCAGCTCCCAGGAGCTCACCGAACGCAGCAGCTCCGCCAGGGTGACGAGCACCGCCGCGGCCAGCAGGGCGACCGACGCCAGGACCGGCCCGGCGCCGGTGGAGAGCGCGATCAGCAGGCAGCCGCCGAGCACCGTCACCCCGTACCAGCGCACCGCCGCGGCCGCCCCGAGCGCCCCCTGCACCCGCGCCGAGACGCGCAGCTGCAGCACCACCACGAGCACCGTGTTGAGCACCAGGAAGACCGGGACGACGGCGTGCGGCGCGCCGGTGCGGTGGACGAGCCAGAGCGGGAGTCCGACGTTCAGGACCGAGTCGTCCAGGTTCAGCGGCATGTCGAGCAGGACGAACCGCAGGTAGCCGCGGTCCCGCCAGGGGCTCGGCGCCGCCGCGGGCGCCGCGGCGGGCTCCTCCCCCGCCCGCGCCGCGACCAGGCCCCGCCCGGAGGGCTCCCGGGTGCGCCACACCAGGAGAGCGGCCAGCAGGTAGGACAGTCCGTTGGCCAGGATCAGCACCCGGTACGCGGCCGTCGTCCCCACCGCCAGCCCGAGCGCGGCGACGCCCGCACCGAGCGCGTACCCGGCGTTGGCCACACTGCGGAACAGCGCCTGGTAGGTGGACCGCCGCTCGCCCGCCACCCGGGTCGCGAACAGCATCTCCAGCGTCTTGGCGGCCCGTTCGGCCAGGCAGACCAGGGCCACCACGGGCAGCAGCGCGGCGAAGTCGTCGACCACCAGCAGCAGCCCCATCGCCCCCAGCCGCAGCAGGTGGCAGCCGATCAGCAGCCACCGCACCGGCACCCGCTCGGCCGCCCGCCCCGCCAGCGGGGACCCGGCGATCCCCGCCACCGCGCCCACCCCGAGCAGCAGGCCCAGCTGCCGGGCGTCCATCCCGCAGACGTAGGTGAAGTAGAGCACCGAGGCAGCCGCCCACACACCCGTGCCGGTCCGGTCGACGCACTGCGCCAGCAGCATGATCCGCGCGTCCCGCCCGCCCGGCGGCCGCCGCAGCTGCGCGATCAGTCCGTTCCCCCGCATGACAGGCCCCCGTCGTGTGCGTCGCCCGAGCCCGGTGGGCCGCGCGGTCCGATCAATCTCGACATCAAGATACTTCACATCAAGAGACCTATGGAACCCCCCGTCCCGGGACCCCCGCCGATCCCGGACCGCCGCCCCCGAGCCCTCGACGCACGGCGGGCGGTGCGCCACACTCTCCCCAGCAGCACCCGCGCTCCCAACGCACCGGCACGACTCAACGACCCCCCGCACCACGGAGAGCCGATCGGTGACCACTCGCCAACTGCTGGAGATCCCCTTCTCGCCCGGCCGGACCGGATCCGGACCGGCCACCTGGGGCCAACGGGCCATCTGGGACGCCGTCCGACGGCTGCCGCCGGCCGACGCACCGCGCTACAACATCGCCACCGCGGCCCCGCTCGACCCCGGACTGCCCCTGCCCGTCCTGCTCACCGCCCTGGAGCGGCTGCTCCACCTGCACGACGCGCTGCACACCCGGCTGCTCCCCGGGGCGTCCGGAGAGCTGCGCCAGGCCGTCGACGGCGCGGGCACCCTGGGCGTCCACCTGTGGTCGGCCGAGGGGCGGGAGGACCCGGCCGCGCTCGGTGCCCGGCTGCACGCCGAACTGGCCGGGCGGGCCTTCGACACCGCCGCCGGGTGGCCGCTGCGGATCGGCGCGGTGGCGGCCGACGGGCTCGTCCGGCACATCAGCCTGGTGCTCTCGCACACCGCGGTGGACGGGGCCGGGATGAGCCGGCTGGTCGCCGACCTGACCGCGCTCTGCGTCGGCGCCCCCGCCGGGCCGTCGGCGAAGCCCCGCACCCCGGCCCGACAGCCGCTGGAGGAAGCGGAGTTCCAGGCCTCCGAGCGCGGCCTGCGGCGCGACGCGGCGGCCCGCCGGCAGGTCGTGCGCAAGCTCCGGCTGGGCCCGCCCCGGCTCTTCCCGCCGGCCACCGGGCGGCCCGCCCGGTTCCCGAACGCGGTCCTGCGCTCCCCCGCCCTGGCCCGGGCCGTCGAACGGGTGGCGGCCCGGCACCGGGTCAGCACGGGCTCGGTCCTGCTCGCCGCGACGGCCGCGATGACCGCCCGGCTGGCCGGCACCACCGAGGCCGTGCTGAACGTCGTGGTGAACAACCGCTTCCTGCCGGAGCTGGCCGACGCGGTGGGGGTGATCGCGGGCGACGGGCCGTTCCGCCTCCCCGACGCCACCGCCGAGTTCGGCGAGGTGGTGCGCCGCACCCACGCCGCGGCGATCGGCACCTACCGCCACGCGTACTACGACAGGGCCGCGCTGGACGCCGAGACCGCCCGGCTGACCGCCGAGGGCGTCCCGCTGGCGGACCGCTCCTGCGTGTTCAACGACACCAGGGAGCTGCTCCCGGCCGCCGCCGCCGGCGAGGACCGCACCACCCTCACCTGGCCGGCGGAGTTCGAGCCCCGCCCCGGCCTGACCTACGCCCTGGACGCCCTGCAGTCCGCCGACGCGCTGAGCCTCGCCCTGACGGCGGACCCGAGCGTGCTCCCGCGCTCCGCGATGGAGCGGTTCCTCTACGGCATCGAGGAGTTGGTCCTCACCGAGGCCGGGGCCGCCGAGGCCGGGGCCGCCGAGCCCTCGGCGGGAGCCGCCACCGCCGGGAGCCCGGCCGGAAGCGCTTGAACCTAACACTGGTGTCAGGTTTTACCGTACCGGCGTGACCACGACCACGAACACCACCACGTCCCTGCTCACGCCGTACCGCCTCGGCCGGCTCGACCTGCCGAACCGCGTCGTGATGGCCCCGATGACACGCTACCGGGCCGCCGAGGACGGTACGCCGCTGCCCGTCGTCGCCGAGTACTACGCCCAGCGCGCGAGCGCCGGCCTGATCGTCACCGAGGGCATCTGGCCCAGCCGGCAGGGCCAGTCCGGCTGGCGCCTGCCCGGCCTGGAGACGCCCGCGCACGCGGCCGGCTGGCGCGCCGTGACGCAGGCGGTGCACGCCGCCGGCGGGCGGATCGTCGCCCAGCTGATGCACGGCGGGCGCCAGGGCCACCCGCTGAACCGGCTGCTCGGGGACGTCCCGGCCGGCCCCTCCGCCGTCCCGGCCCCGGGGCCGGTGCACGTCCGGGACGGCGGGAAGGCCGAGGCCGTCACCCCGCGCGCGATGACCCGCGAGGAGATCCGCCGCACCATCGCCGACCACGTCGCCTCGGCCCGCCTCGCCCTCGCCGCCGGCTTCGACGCCGTCGAACTGCACGGCGCCAACTCCTACCTGATCCACCAGTTCCTGGCCGACAACACCAACCTGCGCACCGACGAGTACGGCCCGCGCACCCTCGCCGACCGGCTGCGCTTCCCGATCGAGCTGGTCACCGCCGTCGCCGAGGCCGTCGGCCCCGACCGCCTCGGCCTGCGGCTGTCCCCCGGCAACCCGCAGTTCGGCATGGACGAGGCCGACCCGGCCCCGGTCTACCGGGCGCTGCTCGCCGAACTCGACGGCCTCGGCCTCGCCTACCTCCACCTCACCGACAACGACGACTACCCGGCCCTGGCCGACCTGCGCCCGCGCTGGTCCGGCCCGCTGATCGGCAACGTCGGCGAGAACCGCGCCGCCACCGACCGCGAGCGCGGCGAGGCGGTGCTCGCCGCCGGCCTGGCCGACCTGGTCTCCTACGGCCGCGCCTTCATCGCCAACCCGGACCTGCCCGAACGGTTCGCCCGGAACGCCCCGCTCGCCGCCGTCGACCCCACCCACCTCTACGGCCAGGAGGCCGCCGGATACACCGACTACCCCCGCCTGCGAGCGGCCGCCCGGCCGTGATCCGGCCCTCCGCCGGGCCCGGGGGCCGGCCTGCACCACCCCCGTCCTGACCGGATGTCAGTGCGACCCGCTATGGTCGGCCCCGAACGATCCCAGCACGAACAGCACCGCAGGGGGCACCATGACCACACCGGGCACCGGCCCGCTCACCACCGCCGACCTCGTCGAGGGCTGGCACCGGGTGGGCGTCCGGGAGGGCATGGCACTGATCGTGCACTCCTCGCTCTCCAGCCTCGGCCGGGTCGAGGGCGGCGCCGCGGCCGTGGTCGCCAGCCTGCGCGAGGCGGTCGGGCCCGGCGGCACCGTCGCCGCCCCCACCTTCACCTCCGACACGGTCCGCGACCCGGCCCCCGGGCACAGCGGCCCGCCCGGCCCCGAGGTGGCCGAACTCCGGTCCGCCGTACCGCTGTTCCACCCGGGCACGCCCTGCACCACGGGCGCGGTGGCCGAGGCGCTGCGCGCCCTGCCGGAGAGCCTGCGCAGCACCCACCCGCAGGTCTCGGTCGCCGCCGTCGGCGCGCACGCCCGGGAGATCGCCGCCCGGCGCTCGCTCGGCTTCGCCGTCGGCCGGGAGTCGCCGTTCGGCGCGCTGCACGACCTCGGCGGGTACGTCCTGCTGGTCGGCGTCGGCCACAACCGCAACACCTTCCTGCACTACGCCGAGACCTTCGCGCCCAACCGCCGGCTCAAGCTCCGCCGCTTCCCGATGGCGATCCAGGGGGAGCGCGTCTGGATCGAGGCACCGGACGTGGGGGACGACAACGACACCCACTTCCCGGTCGTGGGGCGGGAGTTCGAGGAGTACGCGGGCGTCCGCGAGGTCCTGGTCGGCGCCGCGCCCTGCCGTCTCGTCCCGGTCCGCGAGCTCATACCCTTCGCCGTCCGCCGCCTCACCGAACTGCTGGCGGCCGACACCCCGGCCCCCGCAGCGGCGTAGCGCGCACCCGGGCCGGGCCGGCGGTCCCGCCCCGTTCGTACGGGGCCGCCGGCCCGCGGCAGCGGGCCGTCAGCCGCGGCCCTCGTGCACCGCGGCGGCGTCCTGGATCTTCTTCCAGGACTTCGGCTCGGCCGGCGGCTGCCCCGCGTCGGCTCGCGGCGCCAGGGCGGCGGCCGCGGTGGCCGGCGGGACCGGCCCGACGGCGGGCTTGGCCGGGGTGAACAGCCAGGTGTTCAGCAGGTCCCCGAGCTTCTTCCCGGAGATCTTCTCCGCGTAGGCCTGGAACTCGGGGATGGTGGCGTTGCCGTAGCGCCGCTCGGTCGGCCAGCCCTTGAGGATCCGGAAGAAGGCGTCGTCCCCGACAGCGTTGCGCAGCACCTGGACGGCCACCGCACCGCGGGAGTAGACCGCCCCGGAGAACTGGTTCTCCTCCCCCGGGTCTCCCGGCTTGACGGTCCAGAACGGGTCGTCGGCCGGGCGGGAGGCGTAGATGTAGTCCGCCAGCTCCTGGGCGGTGCCCTCGTTCTCGTGCTCGGACCAGAGGAACTGCGCGTACTGGGCGAAGCCCTCGTTCAGCCAGATGTCGCTCCACCGGGACAGTGACACGCTGTCCCCGTACCACTGGTGGGCCAGCTCGTGGACGACCACCTGGGTGTTGGAGCCCCGGGCGAACAGCGCCGGGCCGTAGGAGACCCGGGTCTGGGTCTCCAGGGCGCCGCCGGACTGCGTGTTGGCCACGTAGCCGCCGACGGAGCCGAAGGGGTACTCGCCGAAGTAGCCGCTCAGCCAGTCCACCAGCTCACCGGTGCGCTCCACGCTCGCCCGCGCGGCGGCGGCGTTCTCCCCGAGGTCCTTGCTGTACGCGTTGTAGACCGGGATGCCGCTCGCCGTGGTGTCCCGGGTGACGTCGAACCTCCCGATCGCGAGGGTCGCCAGGTAGGTGGCCTGCGGCTTGTTCTCGCGCCAGGAGTAGCGTGTCCAGCCCGCCTGGGAGCTGGTGCCGGTCAGCACGCCGTTGCTGATCACCTGGTTGCCGTCCGGCACCAGCACCGAGACGTCGAAGGTGGCCTTGTTGCTCGGGTGGTCGTTGCTGGGGTACCACCATCCGGCCGAGACGGGCTCTCCGGCCACCACCGCGCCGTCCGGGGTGCGGCGCCAGGCGGTGTACCCGCCGTACTTCTGCACCGTGGACGGCACGTCCTTGTAGCGCACCACCACGGTGGCCTGGTCGCCCTTGGCCAGCGGCCGGGCGGGGGTGATCTCCAACTCCTGGTCACCGCTGGTGGCGAAGGCCGCGACCCGCCCGTTGACGCGCACCTCCGAGACGTGCAGCGCGAAGTCCAGGTCGAACCGCGAGAGGTCCTGGGTGGCCGTGGCGAGGATGGTGGTGGTGCCCTCCAACTCGTCGGTCGCGGGCTGGTACTTCAGCCGGATGTCGTAGTGCGACACGCGGTACCCGCCGTTGCCGAGGGTCGGGTAGTACGGGTCGCCGACGCCGTCGGCGCCGGGCTGGAAGCCGGAGGCCGACGCGGGGACGGCCAGGAACAGGCTCAGGGCACTGGCAGCGGAGACGATCAGCCTCTTGCGCAACGTGGTCCTCCAGGGTCACCGGGACGATAGGGATGACCAGATCCTCGTCCCGGAAGCCCCTCGTCCACTGCCCGATTGTGAGACCTTCATGAAAAGAAACACGCCGAAATGACGGCTTCGCCGCGATGCCGCGAAGCCGTCACCGCGATCCGTCGCGCCGTCAGTCGCGCGCCGCGTGGACGGAGTTGGTCTCCTGGATCTTCTTCCAGGACTTCGGCTCGGCCGGCGGCTGCCCCGCGTCGGCTCGCGGCGCCAGGGCGGCGGCCGCGGTGCCCGGCGGG
Organism: Kitasatospora sp. NPDC018619; assembly: GCF_044391605.1. Classification (NCBI taxonomy): domain Bacteria; kingdom Bacillati; phylum Actinomycetota; class Actinomycetes; order Kitasatosporales; family Streptomycetaceae; genus Kitasatospora; species Kitasatospora sp. NPDC018619. The sequence goes on along the minus strand of NZ_JBISAI010000002.1, from coordinate 18,592 downwards.
ACCGGCCCGACGGCGGGCTTGGCCGGGGTGAACAGCCAGGTGTTCAGCACGTCCCCGAGCTTCTTCCCGGACACCTTCTCCGCGTAGGCCTGGAACTCGGGGATGGTGGCGTTGCCGTAGCGCCGCTCGGTCGGCCAGCCCTTGAGGATCCGGAAGAAGGCGTCGTCCCCGACGGCGTTGCGCAGCGCCTGGACGGCCACCGCACCGCGCTCGTACACGGCGCCCGAGAACTGCTCGTCCGGGCCGGGGTCGCCCGGCCTGATGCTCCAGAACGGGTCGTCGGCCGGGTGCGAGGCGTAGACGTAGTCCGCCAACTCCTGGGCGGTGCCCTCGTTCTCGTGCTCGGACCAGAGGAACTGCGCGTACCGGGCGAAGCCCTCGTTCAGCCAGATGTCGCTCCACCGGGAGAGCGAGACGCTGTCCCCGTACCACTGGTGGGCCAGCTCGTGCACGACCACCGAGGCGTTGGAGCCCCGGGCGAACTGCCGCGGGCTGTAGAAGACCCGGGTCTGCGTCTCCAGCGCGTAGCCGGTCGGCACGTTCGGGACGTAGCCGCCGACGGAGCTGAAGGGGTACTCGCCGAAGTAGCCGCTCAGCCAGTCCACCAGCTCACCGGTGCGCTCCACGCTCGCCCGCGCGGCGGCCGCGTTGTCGCCCAGGTCCTTGCTGTACGCGTTGTAGACCGGGATGCCGCTCGCCGTGGTGTCCCGGGTGACGTCGAACTTCCCGACCGCCAGCGTGGCCAGGTAGGTGGCCTGCGGCCTGTTCTCGCGCCAGCTGTACCTGGTCCACCCGGCCTGCGAACTGGTGCCGGTCAGCACGCCGTTGCTGATCACCTGGTTGCCGTCCGGCACCAGCACCGAGACGTCGAAGGTGGCCTTGTTGCTCGGGTGGTCGTTGCTCGGGAACCACCACCAGGCGGCCTCGGGCTCGTTGGCGGCCACGGCGCCGTCCGGGGTGCGGTGCCAGCTGGTGAAGCCGTACTTCTTGACGGTCGACGGAACGCCCTTGTACCGCACCACCACGGTGGCCTGGGAGCCCTTGGCCAGCGGCCGGGCCGGAGTGATCTCCAACTCCTGCTCACCGCTGGTGGCGAAGGCCGCGACCCGCCCGTTGACCCGCACCTCCGAGACGTTCAGCGCGAAGTCCAGGTCGAACCGCGACAGGTCCTGGGTGGCCGTGGCGAGGATGGTGGTGGTGCCCTCCAACTCGTCGGTCGCGGGCTGGTACTTCAGCCGGATGTCGTAGTGCGACACGCGGTACCCGCCGTTGCCGTAGGTCGGGTAGTACGGGTCGCCGACCCCGGCCGCGCCCGGTTGGACACCGGAGGCCGAGGCCGGGACGGCCAGGAAGAGACTCAGGGCACTGGCAGCAGAGACGATCAGCCTCTTGCGCAACGTGGTCCTCCAGGGATCACCGGAACGATAGGGATGACCAGATCCTTGTCCCGGAAGCCCCGGCTCCACTCCCCCCGCATGAGATGTTCATGAGCAGAAACGCGCCGAAACGGCGGCTTCGCAGCCGGTCGCGAAGCCGCCACACCCTTCCCCCCGGTCCCGAGGGTCCCGACGCGCCCCTCCTGCCGCTTGCGCCCCTGGCGCCCCTCACCCCCCGAGCGACACCGGTGCCCGCACCAGCGAGCCGTACTCCGTCCACGAGCCGTCGTAGTTCTTCACGTGCGGGTACCCGAGCAGTTCGGTGAGCGCGAACCACGTGTGCGCGGACCGCTCGCCGATCCGGCAGTACGTGATCACCTCGCGCTCCGCCTCCACGCCCCTGCCCCCGTACAGCGCCCGCAGCTCCTCCGCCGAGCGGAACGACCCGTCCTCGTTGGCCGCCTGCGACCAGGGGATGTTGACCGCGCCCGGGATGTGCCCCGGCACCTGGGCCTGCTCCTGCGGCAGGTGCGGGGGCGCGATCAGCTCGCCCCGGAACTCGGCCGGCGAGCGGACGTCCACCAGCACCGAGTCCGACCCGGGCTTGGCGAACACCTCCGCCCTGGCCAGCACCTCGTCCCGCAGCGCCCGCAGCTGGGGCCGCTCGGGCCCGCGCAGCCGGTACGCGGTGTGCTGGTAGTCCATGACCTCGCGGGTGAGCTCCCGCCCCTCCAGCTCCCACTTCCTGCGCCCGCCGTCCAGCAGCCGCACCGGGCCGAAGCCGCGCAGCCGCAACAGCCAGTAGGCGTAGGCGGCGAACCAGTTGCTGTTGCCGCCGTAGAGCACCACGGTGGTGTCGTCCTCGACCCCGGCGGCCCGCAGCAGGTGCTGGACGCCTTCGCGGTCGACGTAGTCCCGGCCGACCCGGCTGTGCAGGTCGGTGCTCCAGTTCCAGCCGACCGCGCCGGGGATGTGGTCCCGGTCGTAGGCTCGGGTGTCCTCGTCCACCTCGACGACCCGGATCGTCCCGTCGTCCAGGTGGTGGGCCAGCCATTCGGTGCGGACCAACGCCTCGGGGTGCGCGTAGCCGTTGCCGGTCATCCCAGGCCCTCCTTCGCTCTGCCCAGGCTGCGGCGCCCGACCACGGGCACGACGGGCAGTGCCGCGACGACGGGGCGTACGGGCACGGCGGGGGACCGGCGACCGGGCCGGACAGTTCGAACCTACGCCGACCGTCCGGCCCCGGCCACCCCGGCGGCTCCCCGACCGGCCGCCGGCCGCCCGGTGCGCGGTGCCCGTCCGCTCAGGAGAAGACGACGGAGCGCAGCTTCAGCCGGTCGCCGAGCCTCTTGCCGGGGTTCATCACGTAGAAGGTGTCCCCCTCGCAGCCGAAGTCCAGGAAGACCGTGGCCGTGGAGCCGGTGAGGTTCTCCGGCGCGAAGCCCGGCACCTCCTGCGTCGTCCAGGGGAGGTCGACGCACTCGCCGCTCCGCGGGTCGGCCAGGCCGGCCGGGACCCCGGGGCCGACCTTGTAGAGGAAGTCGCCCTGCGCCGCGTTGGCGGAGAACGGGACGGCCAGGACGAGGGCGATGGCGCTGGCGGCGGCGAGCACGGCGTTGCGGAGGCGCATGGCTGAGGGCCTTTCAGGCGGCACCAGGAGGTGCCGGGTTTATCGGTGCGAGATCACCCTAGAGGCCCAAAAAACGCAGAAACGGTTCTTCTAATCCACCCGTCCGGGTGGTTTGAACGTGGAAGCCGCTACCCGCCGTCACCCGAGCACCTCAGTTCGGCGGAGCCGTGAAGTAGTACCCGGAATCGACCAGCACCGGCAGGTACGCCTTCAGCGCCGCCACCGTCTGCGACCGGTCCCCGCCGCCGTCGTGGTTGAGCACGATCGACCCGGGCCGGACGTTCTTGAGGATCCGGTCGATGATCGCCGGGGTCCCGGGCCTGGCCCAGTCCCGCGGGTCCACCGACCACGCCATGTTGCGCATCCCGAGGTCGGCGGCGATCTTGAGCGAGGCCGGGGACCAGTCCCCGCCGGGCGCCCGGAACCAGGTGGGCTGCCGGCCGGTGGCCCGGTGCAGCAGGTCGGAGGTGCGCTCCAGCTCGTCCCGCACCTTGCCCTCCGAGAGGTGCCGCAGGTCCGGGTGGGTCCAGGTGTGGTTGGCGATGTGGTGGCCGCGGTCCGCGATCTCCCGCACCAGGGCGGGGTGCTCGGCCGCGTTCTCGCCGATCAGGAAGAACGTCGCCCGGATCCCGTACTGCTCGAACAGCGCCAGCACGGTCGGCGTGTGCCGGGGGTCGGGGCCGTCGTCGATGGTGAGCGCCACCACCCGGCGCTCCGGGTCCAGGTCGTAGACCGGCCTGCTCTCCGCCTCGGTGAGCACCCGGCGCACCGGCACCGCGCTCGGCGCGGCGGCCGAGGGGGAGCCCGACGGCGGCACCGGCGAGGGCACCGCGGACGGCGTGCCCTGTGAAGGCGGCGCCGAGGAGGCCGCGGCCGGGGCGGCGTCCGGCCCGCCGGGCGCCCCCTCGGGCCCCGCCGGGGCGGACGGGGCGGCGACCCCGGAGGGCCCGGCCGCGGCGCCGCCCTCCCCGCCGCCCCAGGTGCTCCGACATCCCGCGGCCGTCCCCAGCAGGGACATTCCGGCCGCAACCAGTAGCAATCTGCGCGAAGTAATCTGACGATCTGACAGCATTCTGGATGCTTCCCCCGGCCGTCACCGCCGGTCCCGGCGGGCAACTCCGACGGACCCGATCACCACCCCGACGGCCCAAGGGCGCCCGCGCGCCCCGGCTCCGAAGATCTTCCACCGTTCTTCCCCGACCGGACGCTCCAGCTCCCGCCCGGACCGCTACGCTGTGCCTTCCCCAGTGTGATGATCTGCCATCAGAGGACGTGGCCATGACGACAAGTCAGGACTCCCCCCGCCAGGGCCAGCAGGACGAGGACGCCGCCGAGCTCAGCCAGTGGGAACGTTTCGGCGTCGACACCACCGCCCCGCACTCTGCGCGCGTGTACGACTACTGGCTGGGCGGGAAGACCAACTTCCCGCCGGACCGCGCCATGGGGCAGGCCATCGAGCAGGCCGTGCCGAGCGTCAAGGAGATGGCCAAGGCCAACCGGGCGTTCCAGGCCCGGGCCGTACGCCACCTGGCCCGGGAGCACGGCATCCGCCAGTTCCTCGACCTCGGCACCGGCATCCCGACCTCGCCGAACACCCACGAGATCGCGGAGGCCGTCAGCCCCGGGACGAGGGTCGTCTACGTCGACAACGACCCCATCGTGCTCGCCCACGCCCGCGCGCTGATGGTCTCCAGCCCGGCCAGCCGCACCACCTACATCCACGCCGACCTGCGCAAGCCGGAGGAGCTGTTCGCCGACCCGGCACTCACCTCCACCCTCGACCTCACCCGGCCGGTCGGCCTGCTGATGATCGCCGTGCTGATGCTGATCGCCGACGAGGACGACCCGTGGGGCCGGGTCGCCGCGCTGCGCGACGCCCTGCCGTCCGGCAGCTGCCTCGCGCTGACCACCCCCACCCCGGACTTCGACCCGGAGGCCGTCGCCAAGGTCGCCGAGGCCGCCCGGGCCGGCGGGATGACCCTGGTGCCGCGCGGCTACGACGACGTGGTCCGCTTCTTCGACGGCTGGGACCTGGTCGAGCCCGGCGTCGCCCCGGTGCTGGCCTGGCGCCCGGACGGCGAGCCCCCGGCCGACCCGAAGGCCGCCTACTACTGGGGCGGCGTCGCGGTCAAGCGCTGAGGCCGCCGGCGCCCGCGCCGGGTGGTCGCCCACCCGGCGGGGGCGTCACTTCAGCAGCCGGGACATCCGCCGGTCCGCCAGCGGCTTGCCCCCGGTCTGGCAGGTCGGGCAGTACTGGAGCGAGGAGTCCGCGAAGGACACCTCGCGGATGGTGTCCCCGCACACCGGGCAGGGCAGGCCGGTCCGCCCGTGCACCCGCAGTCCGAGCTTCTTCTCCGCCTTCAGCTCCCCCGCCGCCAGCCCGCGCGAGCGCTCGACCGCCTCGCGCAGCGTGCCGCCGAGCGCCTCGTACAGCCGGGCCGTCTCCTCCTCCGTCAGGCTCGCGGCGAGCTTGTACGGCGACATCCGGGCCGCGTGCAGCACCTCGTCCGAGTAGGCGTTGCCCACCCCGGCCAGCACGCTCTGGTCCCGCAGCACGCCCTTGAGCCGCCGGCGGTCCCCACGCAGCAGCGCGGCGAACTCCTCCGGGCCGAAGGCCGGGTCCAGCGGGTCCGGCCCGAGCCGGGCCACCCCCGGCACCTCCGCCGGGTCGCGCACCACGTAGACCGCCAGCCCCTTCTTCGACCCGGCCTCGGTGAGGTCGAAGCCGTCCCCGGCCTCCCCCGCCAGCCGCACCCGCAGTGCCAGCGGGTTGCGCGGCCCCGGCCGCGGCGGCTCGGCGGGCAGGCCGTCCTTCCAGCGCAGCCAGCCCGCCCGGGCCAGGTGGACCACCAGGTGCAGCCCCTCGGCCCCGACGTCCAGGAACTTGCCGCGCCTGGTCACCGCACCGACCGTCCGCCCCTCCAGCTCCGTGACCGGCGGGTCGTACGTCTTCAGCGCACTGATCGCCACCGGCTGCACCCGGGCGATCACGCGCCCGGTCAACCGTTCGGACAGGAAGGCGCTCAGCGCCTCGACCTCGGGCAGCTCCGGCATGCGCCCAGTCTCCCCCGCTGCGCCCCGACCCGCCCACCCGCAGCGGCATCCACCCTCCCGAGGGCCGGGCCCCCTTTGCCCCCGCCACCCCCCGGGCGCAGGCTGGAACAGAGGGAGGTGCCGCGCGCCATGAGCACCCTTGAGGAACAGATCGACATCGCCGTCCCCGTCCTCGCCGCCTGGGAGCAGCTGCACCGGGTGCACGAGTACCCCCGGTTCGTGGACGGCGTCCGCAGCGCCCAGCCGCACGGCCGGAACGTCGCGCACCTCGGGGTGGAGATCGACGGCACGGAGCGCCCGCTCGACGCCGAGATCACCGACCGCGGCCGGGGCCGGGTGATGGCCTGGCGCACGCTGGACCGGCTCGGGCTGCGCGGCGCCTTCGCCCTGCTGCCGCTCGACGCCCGGCACACCCGGGTGCAGATCCGGGTGGAGTACGACCCGGAGGCGCTGCACCGGGAGTTCGGCGGGCCGCGCGGCTTCGCCCAGGCCGGCGCGATCGAGCGGACGGTACGCGGGGACCTCGACCACTTCCGGGAGCTGGTCGAGGCGCGGGTGCGCACCGCCGAGGCGCGCCCGGAACCGCCGCAGGCCGCGGCCGGGGCACCCGAACACGGCCGGTAGGCGCCGCACAAGCCCAGCTCAGCACGGGTGGTGAGGCTCTTCACAGCGCAGCGCCCGGCAGACCGTCCGGGTTTCAACCTGTGGCAGACTCGGAGGCCATGGACACCAGCCCGGTCACCAGGACGCTCCGCGCGGCGGTCTTCGCCGCGCTGGTCGTGCTGCTCGCCGGGCTCGGCCAGGTGGTGGTCACCGGCCGCGCGCTGCCGGTCGGCCCGATGCTGCTGGCCGCCACCGCCGTCTTCGCGGTGGCCTTCGCGTTGGCCGGGCGCGAGCGCGGCTACCCGGCGGTCGCTGCGGTGTTCCTGCCGCTGGAGCTGGGCACCGGCGCCCTGTTCGACCTCGCGCAGAGCAGCTGCCCCTCGCTGCCGCCCGGCGCCGGGCACGGCCTCCAGCCGCTGCTGTGCGGCGGCGGCTCGCTCGGCGGCTTCCTGCTCGGGCACGGCGTGTCCGAGCAGGCCGGCGTGGTGCTGCTCCTGCTGCTGCACACGGTGATCGCGCTGGCCGGCGCCTTCTGGCTGCGCCGCGCGGACGCCGCGCTGTCCTGCCTGGCCGCGGCCGTCCGGATGCTGGGCGCGTTCCTGCACCGCCACCTGCCGGCCGCCGCCCGCTGGCTGCGGCTGCTGCTCGCGCCGCTGCCGGCCCGCCCGCCGGCCCGGGTGCCGTTCCCCCGGGCCAGCCGGGTGCTGGTCCCCGCCGAGGACGTCCTCGTCCGTCCGGCCGTCCGGCGCGGTCCGCCGGTGCTCACCCCGGCCGTCTGAGCCGCGGGCCTCCCGCCCGCCCCCGCTCGGCCGGCTGTCTCTCCCCGCGCGCGCCCCGACCGGGCCGCGCCGCCCCGTACGCCCGAGAGCACAGGACGACACCCGTGAGCAACACCCGCAAGACCGACAAGAAGACCTCCGCCACCGACCGCATGCGCGCCGCGCGCGCCCAGGCCGAGCGCTCCGACCGGATCCGCCGCCGGGTGGTGGTCGGCGGCGCCTGCGCCGCCGTGCTCGCCCTCGCCGCGGGCGTGGCCTTCGCCGTGGGCGGCTCCTCCGGCTCCGGCCCGGACACCGCGAACGGCCCGCTGGTCGTGCCGGCCAACGCCTCCGGCCCGGACGGCACGGTGATCACCTACGGCAAGGCCGACGCCCCGCACACCCTGGCCGTCTACGAGGACTTCCGCTGCCCGTTCTGCGAGCAGCTGGAGACCACCACCGGCACGGCGATCCAGCAGCTCGCCGACGAGGGCACGTACAAGGTCGAGTACCACCTGGCGACGTTCCTGGACAAGAACCTCGGCGGCAAGGGCTCGCGCACCGCGCTGGCCGCCGTCGGCGCCGCGCTGAACGAGGGCGTGGACCAGTTCAAGGCGTTCCACGACGTGCTGTACGCCAACCAGCCGGACGAGCGCGAGGACGGCTTCGGCGACGTCAACCACCTCCTGGACCTGGCCGGCCAGGTCCCGGGCCTGAAGACCGACGGCTTCGTGAAGGCCGTCCAGGACGGCACCTACGCGCCGTGGGCGGCCAAGGTCAACGAGGAGTTCGACAAGAGCGACGTCACCGGCACCCCGACGGTCAGGCTGGACGGCAGGAAGCTGGACGTGCTCACCAACGGCAAGGCCGTCTCCCCCGAGCAGTTCACCGCGATGGTCAAGCAGGTGACCGGGTGACGGCCGGCGCCCCCGCCGTGCGGCCGGCCGTCGGCGCGAGCCGGCCGTTCGCCTGGCTGCTGCTGATCGGCGGCGCCGTCGGGCTGTTCGCCTCGGCGGTCCTCACGCTGGACAAGATCCGGCTGCTGAAGGACCCGTCCTACGTCCCCAGCTGCAACATCAACCCGATCATCAGCTGCGGCTCGATCATGCGCAGCGAGCAGGCGGAGGCCTTCGGCTTCCCCAACTCGCTGATCGGGCTGGTCGCCTTCGGGGTGGTCGTCGCGATCGGCGCCGGGCTGCTCGCGGGGGCGGCGTTCCGGCGCTGGTTCTGGCTCGGCCTCCAGGCCGGGACGGTGTTCGGGATCGGCTTCGTCACCTGGCTGATGCACCAGGCGCTCTACCGGATCGGCGCGCTCTGCCCGTACTGCATGGTGGTGTGGGCCGCGGTGATCCCGCTGTTCTGGTACACCACGCTGCACAACCTGCGCTCGGGCGTGGTCCCGGTGGGCCCGCGGCTGCGGGTGGCCGTGCGGGAGGCGGCCCGCTACCACTGGGTGGTGCCGGCCCTGTGGTACGCGGTGATCGCGCTGTTGGTCCTCAACCGGTTCTGGTACTACTGGAGCACCCTGATCTGATCCCCGTCCGCCGCCCGCCCGCTCCGGCGGGAGGGCGGCGGACCGTCCCCCGGTGGGGTGCCATGCGCCGCAGGATCGTCCTCTTCGTCTCCTTGTCCGTCGACGGCTACTTCGAGGGCCCGGACCACGACCTCAGCTGGAACCTGGTCGACGACGAGGTGCACGGCCACTTCAACCAGGTGCTCGCCCGGATGGGTGGTTTCGTCTCCGGCCGGGTGACGCACGAGCTGATGGCCTCCTACTGGCCCACGGCCGACCAGGCCCCGGACGCCGACGCCGCGACGGTCGAGTTCGCGGGCATCTGGCGCGCCATGCCGAAGGCCGTCTTCTCGCGCACCCTCGAACACGCCGACTGGAACACCACCGTCGTCCGCGAGGTCACCCCCGCCTCGGTGGCCGCCCTCGTCGCCGGCCCCGGCGGCGACCTCACCCTCAGCGGCGCGAACCTGGCCGCGTCCTTCCTCGCCCAGGACCTCGTCGACGAGTTCCGCTGCTACGTCCACCCCGTCGTCCTCGGCCGCGGCACCCTCTTCTTCCGCCCCGCCGACCACCCCGTCCCGCTCACCCTCAAGGACTCCCACCGCTTCACCAACGGCGTCACCCTGCTCCACTACGAGCGCGGCGGCCCGTCACCCCTGGACGGGTGAGGGGCCGCCGCTGCCGCGCGCGGGGGCGGAAGCCCGGGGCGGAAGCCCGGCTCAGAAGGTGTACGCCGCGACCTCGGCGAGGAGCTCGGCGCGGCGCGCCTCGTCCAGGAAGGAGGCCCGGAAGGAGTTGGCGGCCAGGCGGCGCAGGGTCTCCGGGTCGAGGGCGAGGGCCTCGCGCACGGCCCGGAAGTTGTCCTCCACGTAGCCGCCGAAGTACGCCGGGTCGTCGGAGTTGACGGTGACCAGCAGGCCGGCCTCCAGCATCTCGCGCAGCGGGTGGTCGGCGAGGGTGTCGATGCAGCGCAGCCGCACGTTGGAGAGCGGGCACAGCGTCAGCGGGACCTGCTCGCGCACCAGGCGGGCGACCAGCTCGCCGTCCTCCAGGCAGCGCAGCCCGTGGTCGATCCGCTCGACGCCGAGGACGTCCAGCGCCTCGGTGATGTACGAGGCCGGGCCCTCCTCACCCGCGTGGGCGACCCTGCGCAGCCCGGCCTCGGCGGCCCGGCGGTAGACCTCGCGGAACTTCACCGGCGGGTGGCCGACCTCGGCGGAGTCCAGGCCGATGCCGGTGATCCGGCCGAAGTACGGGCGGGCGGCCTCGAAGGTCTCCAGCGCGGACTCGGCGGACTCGTCCCGCAGGAAGCACATGATCAGCCGGGTGCTGATGCCGTGGCGCTCCTCGCTGCGCTCCAGCGCCCTGGTCAGGCCGTCCACCACGACGCCCAGCGGCACGCCGCGCGCGGTGTGCGCCTGCGGGTCGAAGAAGATCTCCGCGTGGCGGACGCCCTGCTCGGCGGCCCGGGCCAGGTAGGCGTCGGCCAGGTCCGCGAAGTCGTCCTCGGTGCGCAGCACGGCCATCAGCGCGTAGTAGAGGTCCAGGAAGGACTGGAGGTCGCTGAAGGAGTACGCCTCGCGCAGCGCCTCGGCGTCGGCGTACGGCAGCCGGAGGCCGTTGCGGGCGGCGAGTTCGAAGGCGAGTTCGGGCTCCAGGGTGCCCTCGATGTGCAGGTGGAGTTCGGCCTTGGGAAGCGGCATGTGCGATCTGTCCGAGCGTCGGGGATGGTGTCCGGGGAAGCGGAAAGAATCATCCTATGATCCGCCTACCAGTGGGCCGCACCGGGAGGGACGCGGGTGCAGGCGCAACGGGCGGCGGGCACCCTGGAGGAGAGCACTTCCGCCGAGGAGGCACCGAGATGCGGCATGCCGAAGACCCGCACATCCGGCCCGCGGGGATCTCCCCGCACGCCCTGGGCAACGACACACTCCTGCACGAGCTGGAGCAGCTGCACCGCACCCGCCACGAGACCTTCCTGTACGGCTCGGAGGAGGCGCTGAAGCGGCACACCCTGCGCACCGGGGAGCTGGAGGCCGAGTACCTGCGCCGCTTCCCGAACCGGCAGGTCACCGCCGCGCGGACCAGGGCCGGGGCCCGGGCCCGGGAGGCGGCGGCCCGGGTGGAGTCGCTGCCGGAGTGACGGCGGCCGGCCGCGCGCCCGCCGGGACACGCCGGGCGCGCGGTGGCGTGCCCGGAGCCGGGCCGTCGGGGAGGGTGGGAGGGCAGACCCACCGGACCCGAACCCGCCCTGGGAGCCCCGCATGCCCATCGCCAGCGTCAACCCCGCGACCGGGGAGACCCTCCAGACCTTCGAACCCCTCGACGCGGCCGGCGTCGAGCGGCGGCTGGCCCGCGCCGAGGCCGCCTTCCACGGCTACCGCGGCACCTCCTTCGCCGCCCGCGCCGAACTGCTGCGCCGCGCCGCCGACCTGCTGGACCAGGACCGGGAGGCGGTCGCCCGCACCATGACGGAGGAGATGGGCAAGCCGCTGGCCGCCGCCCGCGCCGAGGCCGCCAAGTGCGCGAAGGCGATGCGCTGGTACGCGGAGCACGCGCAGGCGCTGCTCGCCGACGAGCACCCGGCTCCGGCCGACGTCGCCGACTCCGGTGCCGCCCGCGCCTACGTCCGCTACCGCCCGCTCGGCCCCGTCCTGGCCGTCATGCCGTGGAACTTCCCGCTCTGGCAGGTCGTCCGGTTCGCCGCGCCGGCCCTGATGGCCGGCAACGTCGGCCTGCTCAAGCACGCGTCCAACGTGCCGCGCACCGCGCTGGCGATCGAGGAGCTGTTCCGGCGGGCCGGGTTCCCGGAGGGCTGCTTCCAGACCCTGCTGATCGGCTCGGGCGCGGTGGAGGACGTGATCAGGGACCGCCGGGTCGCCGCCGTCACCCTCACCGGCAGCGAGCCGGCCGGGCGGGCGGTCGCGGCCACTGCGGCGGACGAGGTGAAGAAGGCCGTCCTGGAGCTGGGCGGCAGCGACCCGTTCGTGGTCCTGCCGAGCGCCGACCTGGACGCCGCGGTGCGCACCGCCGTCCAAGCCCGGGTGCAGAACAACGGCCAGTCCTGCATCGCGGCCAAGCGCTTCATCGTGCACACCGACGTGTACGAGCGCTTCACCGCCGCCTTCACCGAGGCGATGCGCGCCCTGAAGGTCGGCGACCCGATGGACGAGGGGACCGACGTCGGCCCGCTGGCCAGCCGGCAGGGCCGGGCCGACCTGGAGGAGCTGGTCGAGGACGCCCGCACCCGCGGCGCCCGGGTGGAGTGCGGCGGCGGGCGGCCGACCGGCTGGGACACCGGCTGGTTCTTCGAGCCGACGGTGCTGACCGGGATCACCCCGGCGATGCGGATCCACCAGGAGGAGACCTTCGGGCCGGTCGCCACCGTCTACCGGGTGGCCGACCTGGACGAGGCGGTGGCGCTCGCCAACGACACCCCGTTCGGGCTCAGCTCCAACGTCTGGACCACCGACGGGGCCGAGCAGGAGCGCTTCGTCCGGGACATCCAGGCCGGCGGGGTGTTCTTCAACGGGATGACGGCCTCCCACCCGGCGCTGCCGTTCGGCGGCGTCAAGCGCTCCGGGTTCGGCCGGGAGCTGTCCGGGCACGGGATCCGGGAGTTCTGCAACGTCACCACGGTGTGGATCGGCTGAGCCCTCCCGGCCCCGGGCCGGCCGGCGGCCGGGTCAGGACGCCATCCGGTGCCGGCCCGGCCCCGGGGTCATCCAGCGGGCGATGACGCCGACCATCGCGATGACCGTCAGGCCCCAGAAGATCGCCATCGGTACCAGCACCGGCAGCAGGCTCACCTGGGCGGCGACCATGCCGAGCCCGACCGAGAGCGCGATCATGAACGTCACCACGGTGGGGCTGAGGCTGAGCAGCCAGTGCCAGGCGCGGTGCCCGAAGCCCCGGTTGCGCCGGGCCCCGGGTGCGGCCGCGGCCTCGGCCTCGGCCTGGGCGTCGACTGCCTGGTAGGTCAGCAGGTCCATCGGGATCGCCTCCAATGCTGGACGGCTGGACGGGATCCTGGCCCGGGAGGGGTCAGGAGGCCTTGCGGGGGGCCGAGGACTTCCGGGTGGTGGTCTTCTTGGCCGCCGAGCCCTTGGCGGTGCTCCTGGCGGCAGCCTTCGGGGCCGCCTTCGCGGTGGTCTTCGCGGCGCTCTTCGCCGTCGTCTTCGCGGCGGTCTTCTTCGCCGGAGTGCGTTTGCGGGGCGCGGGCTCCTCCACGGCGTCCTCTCCCGCGGCCTCCTCGGCGCCGCCCCCGCCCCCGCCGCCCCCGTGCCCGCCCTTGGCCTGCTTGAGGCTGCTGCGCAGCGCCTCCATCAGGTCGATGACGTTGTCCGGCGCCTCGCCCGGCTCCTCCTCGTGCGGGACCTCCACGCCCTCCAGCCGCGCGGTGATCACCTGCTGCAGCGCCTGCTGGTAGTCGTCGTGCAGCTGGGCGAGGTCGAAGTCCTCGGAGAGGGTGTCCATCAGCGACCGCGCCATCTTGAGCTCCTGCGGCCGGACGGTGACGTCCTCCTCGGGCGCGATGCCGGCCACCGGGCGGACCTCGTCGGGCCAGATGCAGGTCTGGAGCACCAGGGTGTTGTCGTGCACCCGCAGCACCGCGGGCGACTCCCGGGTGCGCAGCGCGATCTTGGTGACGGCGATCTGCCCGGACTCGGTGAGCGCGTCGCGCAGCAGCGCGTACGGCTTGGCGGCGGCCTTGTCGGCGACGCCGACGTAGTAGGCCTTGGAGAACATCAGCGGGTCGATCTCGCCCTCGTCCACGAAGGCCAGCACGTCGATGATCTTCTTGCTGGGCAGCGGCAGGTCGGCGAGGTCCTCGTCGGAGAGCGTGACGGTCCGCCCGTCGGGGGACTCGTACCCCTTGGCGATCTCCGCGTACGGGACCTCCTTCTCCTCCCGCTCGCAGTACCGCTTCATCCGCACCCGGCCGCCGTCCTTCGCGTGCACCTGGTGCAGCGGGACGTCGTGCTCCTGGGTCGCGGAGTACAGGTGGACGGGAATGCTGACCAGCCCGAAGCTGATCGTCCCCTTCCAGGTGGTCTGCATGGGGTCGCTCCTACGACATGCCCCCGGATGTCCCACTTTGCACGGATTTGCGCGGATCGGCCACACCGCGCCGACAATGGGCCGAGGAGGTCGATGCCTATGACCGTCCGGAGCGGGCAGGACCGGGGCCAGGCGCCGCCGCCGGAGCGGTACCGCTACCGGGTGACGTACGCGGTGCGGGGCGAGCCGGGCCCACGGCGTGCGGAAGTGGCCGTCCTGCCCGGATACTCACAGGAGGACGACATCCCCCGGATCCTGGCCGCCCGGCTGACCGGGCGACCGGAGGACGAGGCATCGATCACCGTCCTCGACGTGCGGCCGATCTGACCGCCCACCCACGGGCGATTTGAGCCCCAACAGAGCCTGGAGACCTCTCCCGAACCTGACGCTGCGTCAGATTTGAGGTTTTCATGCCACCTTTCCACCCACCCCGACCAGGGCTTTTGTGTCCGTTGAGCGAACAGTTACCAAATGATTGTTCCGATCATCGGTGCGTAGAAGTTAGGTTGCGACGCAATGCGCGGGCCAGTCCCCCACCCTCCGGCACGACGAGCCGAGGGGCACACCGCGCTGGAAAGGCACAGGGTCCCTAGATGAGCGCGGACACCACCAAGCCCACGACGGCCACGACGGTCCCCCAGCAGCCGGGGCCGATCGGACACGGTGGCGACGGCCACCTGAAGGCCGGGCTCAAGAACCGCCACCTGTCGATGATCGCCATCGGCGGCGTGATCGGCGCCGGCCTGTTCGTCGGCTCCGGCGCCGGCATAGCCACCACCGGCCCGGGCATCCTGCTCTCCTACGCCCTGGCCGGCGCGCTGGTCGTCCTGGTGATGCGGATGCTCGGCGAGATGGCGGCGGCCGACCCGCAGAGCGGCTCGTTCTCGGCGTACGCGGACCGAGCACTGGGCCGCTGGGCCGGCTTCACCATCGGCTGGCTGTACTGGTTCTTCTGGGTCGTGGTGCTCGCGGTCGAGGCGACGGCGGGCGCGAAGATCCTCAACAACTGGGTGCCCGGCGTGCCGCAGTGGGGGTGGGCGCTGATCGTGATGGGCGTGCTGACCGCCACCAACCTCTTCTCGGTCGCCTCCTACGGCGAGTTCGAGTTCTGGTTCGCCGGGATCAAGGTCGTCGCGATCGCCGCGTTCCTGGTGATCGGCACCCTCGCGGCCTTCGGCCTGCTGCCGGGCACCCACGCGGTCGGCACCAGCAACCTGACCGGCCACGGCGGCTTCCTGCCGCACGGCGTGGGCGCGGTGTTCACCGGGATGCTCACCGTGGTCTTCGCCTTCATGGGCAGCGAGATCGTCACCCTGGCCGCCGGCGAGTCGGAGGACCCGGAGAAGGCGGTCAGCAAGGCCACCAACAGCGTCATCTGGCGGATCGGGATCTTCTACCTGGGCTCGATCCTGCTGGTGGTCACCCTGCTGCCCTGGGACTCCGCCGACGTCAAGGCCAGCCCGTACGTGGCCGTGCTGGACCACATCGGCATCCCGGGGGCCGGGCAGGTGATGGACGTGATCGTGCTGACGGCCGTGCTGTCCTGCCTCAACTCCGGGATGTACACCGCCTCCCGGATGGCCTTCTCGCTGGGCCAGCGCGGGGACGCGCCCCGGGCCTTCGCCACGGTGACCTCGCGCGGCGTGCCGCGGGTGGCGATCCTCTCCTCGGTGGTCTTCGGCTTCGTCGCGGTGTTCTTCAACTACACCTCGCCGGACACCGTGTTCGCCTTCCTGCTGAACTCCTCCGGGGCCGTCGCGCTCTTCGTCTGGCTGGTCATCTGCGCCACCCAGCTGAGGATGCGCAGGATCATCGAGCGCGAGATGCCCGAGCGGCACACCGTCCGGATGTGGCTGTACCCGTACCTGACCTGGACGGCCATGGGCATGATCGGGTTCGTCATGGTGTACATGTTCACCGACGCCGACGGGCGCAAGCAGATGTACCTGTCGCTGGTCGCCGCAGCCATCGTGCTGGCGGCCTCGGCCGTGGTGGGCCGACGGCGGCGGGCCGCGGTGGCGGCGGGGTCCTGACCCGCCCGCCCGCGCGGGAACGCCGGGCCCGGGAGCCGTTGCGGAGGCTCCCGGGCCCGGCGCCGTCCTCCGGGCGGCCCGTGGGCCCGGGCGGCCCACGGGCCCACGGACCGGCCGGAGCCGCGGGCAGTTTGACCGATGCACGCCAAGGGGGATACCAGGGCAACGGCGCTCCCCCACGAGCGCCCCCACCCTCCCCGGGAGACCTCGTGCTGCCCGTGCCCGCCCCCACGCCGCCCCCGCCGCCCCCGTCCCGCCCGGCACCCGAGTCCGCGCGGCTGCACTTCGGCCGCCGGCTGCGGCACTGGCGCGAGGCCCGCGGCCTCAGCCAGGCCGAGTTCGGCCGCCTGCTCGGCTACCACGACTCGCTGATCAGCCGGGTGGAGAACGCCCGCCGCTGGCCGCCGCCAGGGCTGCCCGCCCGGGCCGACGCGCTCCTGCGGGCCGACGGCGAGCTGGCGGACCTCTGGCAGGCCATCCGACGGGAGCGCGAACGCCTCGGCGGACGCGCCGCCGCCCGGCCGCCGCTCGCCCCCGCCACCGCCCCGCCGGACGCCGCCACCGTCGAGGTGCTCGCCCACCTGCTCGCCGTCTACCGCGCCGCCGCGGGCCGGATCGGCGGCGAGGAGCTGGCCGCCGTCCTGGAGCACCACGCCCACACCCTGCTCGGCGGGCTGCGCCCCGGCCCTCACCCGGACCCCTCCGCCGGACGTTCGCCCGCCCACCGCTCGCTCGCCGCCCAGTACGCCGAGCTCGCGGGCTGGGCCCACTTCGAGGGCGACCGCCCGGCCCGCGCGCTCAGCTGGTACGCCACCGGACTGGAGTGGGCCCGCGCGAGCGACGACCGGGCCACCGCGGCCGCCCTGCTCGTCCGCCAGAGCGCGCTGTACTGGTGGCTCGGCGACCCCGCCACCGCCCTCGCCCTGGCGGAGACCGCCCGGACCACCGCCCCGCCCCGGCCGGAGCTGCGGGCCTGGGCCGCCGTCGTCCGGGCCCACGCCCACGCGCTGGCCGGACGGGCCCCGCAGGCCCGCCGGGCCCTGGCGGACGCCCGGCGGCTGACCGGCGCCGCCCTGCACTCCGGCGAGCCCACGCCCTGGACGGAGCGCGCCGAGCTGGTCCTGGCCGTCGCCCACGGCACCTGCCACCGGGACCTCTCGCTCCGCACCGGCCGCACCGCCCACGCCCGCGCCGCGGCGGACCGGCTGGAGGCGGCCCTGCGACTCCTCGACCGGGCCGCCCACCCGCGCGACCACGCCCTGGTCACCGCCCGCCTCGCCGGCGCCCACGCCCTCGCCGGCCACCCCGACGCCGCGGCCGCCCTGCTCTCCCGGCTGCCGCCGAACACCACCGGCCGCATCGCCCGCGAGCAGCGGCGGGCCGGGGAGTGGCTGCACCGGTGAACGCCCGGACTCCCCACCGCCGCCCGGACGGCACCGCCGGAGAACGCCCGGCCCCGGGCCCGGACCCGCGACAGCGGGGCCGGCCACCACCTGCGGGAGTGGTGACCGGCCCCGCCTGACCGGTCCGGCCGGACCGGCGGCCCCTGCGGGTCGGCTCAGAGGCCGGCCGCCGCCGAGGCGATGGCCGACGCGTACGTGCTCACCTGGGTGTAGACGCCCGGGTAGCCGGGGCGGGCGCAGCCGTTGCCCCAGCTGACGATGCCGACCTGGATCCAGCGGCCCGCCGTGTCCCGGCGGACCATCGGGCCGCCCGAGTCGCCCTGGCAGGTGTCGACGCCGCCCTGGGAGACGTAGCCCGCGCAGAGCGAGCCCGCCTTGTTCAGGCCCGGGTAGGCGCCGGCGCAGGTGGCGTCGTCGACGAACGGCACGGTGGCCTTGAGCAGGTACCGCTGCTGGGCGCCGCCCTCGCTCGCGGCGCCCCAGCCCATGATGGTGAAGGTGCCGTTGTCGTAGGCGGTGGAGGTGGCGATCGGCAGGGTGCCGACCGCGCTGCCGGTGATCGGCGAGGCCAGCTTGATCAGTGCCCAGTCGTTGCCGTTCTCGGCGCTGCTGAAGGACGGCGACTGGTAGACGTACGAGGAACGGGCCGTGATCGCGGTGCCGCCGCGCAGGTCGACCGCGCCCGCGGTGACGGTGATGCTGCTGTCGGCGCCGGTGCCGTCGACGCAGTGGGCGGCGGTGAGCACGATCTGCGAGGTGTAGAGCGCGCCGCCGCAGCCCATCGAGAGCCGCACCACGAACGGGAACTCGCCCTGCGCCGCCCGCGTGCCGCCGACCACGCTCGGCGACGGCGCGGGCGACGCGGCGGCGGGCAGTACGAGCATGCCGACGCCGAGCACCAGAGCAGCCAACAGGCTCATCAGCCTGCCGAGTTGACGTACCATCGGACTCCTCCTTGCAGGTGGGGAAGACCGAGAGTGGCCCGGCGGGCGGCACCGCAGAAGGGGGGCGCCCTTGCCGGTCGAATCTGGCAGGAACACGGCAATGCGGGATTCCGGGCACGGAAGCCCTAGGGATCGTCTTCAAAGATCAGGTCCAGAGCAGGATTGAGGCGATGGTGACGGCGGCCTGGTAGGACTCGCGGGTCTTGTCGTAGCGGGT